>JAZONT010000101.1:0-4483 GCA_045654665.1 Candidatus Onthoplasma sp. | reverse complement strand
AAAAAGTTGTGACTGGTATAGATGATCATAAAAATACTAAAGAGATGAAACCAAACGTGCATAAAAATTTGATTAAAGCTATGAGTTTAATTTTGTGGTTAAGTTGTAAAGATGAAAATGGAATAATTAATTTTGACAAGGCTGAAAAATTAATTAAAAAATTCAATTCTGTGTTAAAAAATTCTTTAATTAAAAATTTAAAAAAGTTAAGTGAAAACAAACCAAATCTTGTAGTGCAAATTGTTCCTAAAAAACTTTTATTAGAAATTAAAAATGCAAGAAATGATAATTCCAATGAGACAATTTTGGATTATTTAAATCAATAAAGACAGATTAAATTCTGTCTTTTTTTGTTGCATCAGAGTTGATTATATGATATAATTTCATTAAGCGAGGGAATTATGTCTCAATATTTAAAACCCGATAGTGAACTTGGATATGTTGAAGATCATGCAATGATTGAATTTTTGCAATTCAACAATTTGCGACATAGTATTTTAGGTTGTATGTTAGGAAACTTCAATGAGGTGGGTGATTATGTTGTTGCACCTGAAATTGTTGAAGAGCTTGTTTTAATGGAAAAATACCTTGTTCAAACATATGATAATATTGAACTTTGTAAGAGTTGTTTAAAGTTGGATAAGCAAATTTCTTTCATGGTAACTTTTGAGGGAAACAGAGCGACTTTATCTTTAGTTGAAAAATTGAATTACGAGGCAAACTTTAAATTAAATAGCGGAAGTTACAGTAATATTAATGAATATGTTTTAGATAGTGTTGAAACAAGTGGTGAAATTAATAGAAATGTTATTTATGACAGATGGAACATTAAATTAATTCCAGGCGAAGTTATAGATATCTTCAATTGTGATGATAGCATTTTGGAAAAATATTTTGGAATTGTAAATCGTTTTAAATATTTGCTTGAAGCTAATAAGGTTTTACTTCAAAAAGAAGATGAGTTGGAAGAAGTTGAAGCAAGTTATTCAAACGAATTGTTAGATATTTTAAAACATTACCCAAAACTAGAAAAAGCTGTTATGCAAACAATAAAGGAAACGCTTGAAGAAAAGAAAGATGCAGTGAGTGTTAAAAAGCCATTTTTTGCAAAAACTTTTAATGAGGTTTTGGAAAACGCAATAGAAAAAAATTTAAACATACTTGAAAAAAATGAACAAAAAGAATTTGAGCAAGAAAAACGCAATGCAGTTGTAAATGTTAATATAAAAAGGGCAGATGCTTTAGATATTGAAAAAGTTGAAGCAATTGAAACATCAAAAGAAGTTGCGCCAAAGATACTTCAATTAAACATGAAATCTAGTTATGAAAGTAAACATGTTGAAGAACTTGGAACAGAACTTGTTTCTGTTAATAAACAAGTAACAGACAAATTGATGGGAGAAAAAGAAGACATTGAATCAGACTTAATTAGAAGAACAATTGTTGCTGTGGGTGAAAAGAAAGGTGTTGAAGTTGTGCTACCTAAAAAGCCTGAAGAAAAATGTCCTGAAAAAGATAAACTTATTGCAACCATTGTTGGCGCGGGTTTAGGAGCTGTTGTTGGTGGTCCATCTGGAGCTGTTGTTGGAGCTGTTGCAGGTGCAACAATTGCAGATATTGCCAAAGAAGTTAAACAAGATCAAAAACAAAATGCCAAAAAAAGTGCTCCTGCGGTGAAGTCACCAGCCAAAAAGGATGGTGGAGTTAAAAAATCTAGTGGTGGCGGAAAAGGAACTGGCTCAAAAGGTAAAAAATCAGATGGAGGAAAAGGTAAAGGGGATAAGTCGAAAGTAAAAGGCGATATATCAAAAACCACTGAACAAAAGAAAGAGATTAGGTTTGGAATTTATTCAAGCCCTTCAATGGGTGTTTTATCCGAAGAAAACAAAATAGATGTGTCTAACCTTAGATTAAGAAGAACACAGGAAAAAGGTGTTAAATTGTATAAAGAAGATAAAATGCTTAATGGTGTAAATTCGGAAAGAAATTTGTTAGGCGATATGAAAAAAATAATCAATTCTCCAATTGTGAAACCAAAAGAACAATTGATTGAGGCAAATAAAGATGATATTAAAAAATTTTTAATGGGTGAAAGTTCCCTAAATTCACACAACTCTGTTGTTGAAACTGTTGAAGTTGAAATCATTGAAGAACACACAATATAAATCAATTAAAAAAACGACCTTGTTGGTCGTTTTTTAATTAACATGTAAAGTTGAAGTATTTTCCAAAGATTTAATAACTCTATCAGTTAAAATGCTTGTTAAATAGAAATATGAAACATCTTTTGAAATTGGTTGAACTGGAGTGTCTCCAGAAATTTTGATAACTAAAGATTTGTGTTCACCAAACATTTTATCTAAATCTCTTGCAACATTTTCCAATTTAAATTCATATCCCATTTTAATTAATTGACTTGCTGCGTTATAAACCATTGTGGCAACAAAATTTGTGTTTGGTCCAGCCATAGTCCACAAATATGGATTAATCAAATATTCTTCACTGTCAATACGGTTCATCTCATCTTTAAAAGCATCAAAGAACTTACAAGGTTTAACACTTTTCTTTTTAATATATCTATTCAACAAAGTGTTTATTGGCATGTTTAAAAGCTCTTGAGCCATTTTAGATTGATCAGGATTAAATGTAGTGTATTGATATGCCATAATATTTTCTCCTTTTGTTTTTACTAATTGCAATTATTTTAACATACAACCAAAAATTTGTAAATACCTTTTTTAAAAAATTTTTTAAATTTTATAGTCTTCAATTTTATAGTTTTTACTCATGACTTTGAGTATTGTTTTAAAACTATCGTCTTCTGCGGATTTGTTGTTATGTGAGTTTCCGCATTTGTTGCATTTATATTTTATTATGTAACCTTTCTTATTGTTAGGTTCAACATCAACTGGAATAAGTGTTCCTAAGCAAGGATTTGCCCTGTCACCTGGATTGATATCTATATGGATAGAGCATAGGCACTTAGTGCAATGATCCCTAGATGAATATTTAAGCGTTGGAACAAGCTTTCCACAAATCCTGCACACAAATTCATTATCATTTTTTTCAAATGTTTTCATGATATTATTTTATCATTATTAAATAAATTTGTAAAGAAAGAAACCAATAAAGTTTTCAAAAAAAGCCATCAAGGCCTTTTTATAAGTTTATTTCGGTGTTTGAGTTTTGTGTAATTTCTTGAATTGCTTTTGTTAATTTTTTGCTTGTTGGATCATCTGGGTTTTCAGCAATATATTGTTCTGCATATGTTAGGAAATCTTTAGCATAATCCTCACCTAAAATTTCAATCATTGCTTCTGCATAAACTGAAAGTTTGTTTACGCCGCTAACCTTATAATCATTTAAACAAACAGTTGTTTCTGCGTAGGTTAAATAGCTTTTTAACTTTTTAGATTCATATAACACTTCAACAGAATCTTCTGTTCTTTTTATTTTTAAAATTTGAACAAATTTTTTTGTTGGCTTGTCAGCTGTTAAACGTTTAACAATCTCTAAAATGTTCTCATCTGTTAATTTGCTTACCCAATATCCATTTACGTGTGTGTTTTCCATATATAATCTCCTAAACTCATAATACCATTGATTTTTAATTATGTCAATAGTTAAAATAAAACTGTTTTGATATTTATAAAACTTAAAAATGGTTAATTTGACAGATAAAAATAATTTTAAAAATTTTTAAAAAAGGGTTGACAAAGTGTTGATTCTTTGGTAGAATAACTTTGCTGAATTGCGGGATTGATGCATAAGGTTGCATTTGTTAGCAAGCAACAAATGGGAATTTATGCTGACCTAGCCCTTTTGGGTGCCGGCAAAATTAAGGACTTTCGGGTCCAATTTATTTTGAGATTTAGCACTTAACACCCGGCATGGTGTTAATATGTATAAGTAAAAGAAATTTTAAACTGTCATAAACATTATAAAATGCCTATCGTTAAAGTTTCCGGTTTATGTGTTGACTAAAATAAAAAAGGAGAGAAAAAATGGCAACAACAAAATTAAGAATTAAACTTGCATCTTATGATACTGGTTTAATAGAAAATGTGGTTTCAAGAATTCTTGACACTGCAACAAAGTCTGGATGTAAAGTTTCTGGACCCATTCCACTTCCAACAAAAAGAGAAGTGGTAACAATCATTCGTGCTACGCACAAATATAAAGATTCAAGAGAACAATTTGAATCAAGAACACATTATAGATTAATTGATGTTTTCGCACCAAACGCAAAAGCTGTTGACGCAATCTTAAAGATGAACGTTCCAGCAGGTGTGGACATTAAGGTAGAATTATAAGGAGGAGTGCTGTGGAAAAAGCTATTATTGGTAAAAAGTTAGGAATGACTCAAGTGTTCACAGATGACGGAAGAGTTCAACCTGTAACAGTTATTGAAGCAGGTCCTTGCTATGTAACACAAATCAAAACTGTTGAAAAAGACGGTTACAATTCAGTTCAAGTGGCTTAC
>JAZONT010000100.1:0-4153 GCA_045654665.1 Candidatus Onthoplasma sp. | reverse complement strand
TCGCTGTGATAAAATCTAATGTGTGAACCATCAGTTCTTGAAGCCTTCTCTTTTACAAAACCCAGTTGCATAAGTGCAACAATATAATCTTCTTTTGAAACCATATTATGCTCTTTGTTCAGCAAGTTTTGCCTGTTGGTCAGCAAGGGTTAATGCTTCAATCATTTCATCAATGTTTCCGTTCATAAAAGAATCAATGTTATATAAACTTAAACCTATTCTATGATCTGTAACTCTGCCTTGTGGGAAATTATAAGTTCTAATTCTTTCACTTCTATCACCTGTTCCAACTTGGCTTTTACGATTTTGAGAATATTCCGCTTCCTTTTGTTGTTGATAATGATCATAAAGTTTTGATCTTAACATCGCAAACGCTTTTTCTTTGTTTTGTGTTTGACTTCTTTCGTCTTGACAACTAACAACAATTCCTGTTGGGAAGTGAGTGATACGAATTGCACTTTCAGTTTTGTTGACCTTTTGACCACCAGCACCACTACTTCGGAACAAGTCAATACGAATATCTTTTTCATTTACCTCAACATCTGCATCTTCCATTTCTGGCAAGATTGCAACAGTGGAAGTCGATGTGTGAACTCGACCTTGACTTTCAGTTTCTGGAACACGTTGAACTCTGTGAACACCACTTTCAAACTTAAATTTTGCGTAAGCATTCTTTCCTTTGATCATAGCTTGAACTTCTTTAACACCACCAAGTTCAGTTTCTTCTAAGTTAAGAATTTCCATTTTAAATTTATGGTTATCACAATACATTTGATACATTCTAAGAAGACTATGTGCAAAAAGTGAACTTTCTTCACCGCCAGCACCGCCACGGATTTCAAGGATTACGTTTTTAGTGTCGTTTTCATCTTTTGGAAGAAGAAGTAATTTCAATTTTTCTTCACTTTCAGCCAATCCTTCACGCAAAGATTGTTGTTCTTCTTTAAGCATTTCACGCATTTCTTCATCCGTTTCACTTTCCAATAAAACTAAAGCATCATCAAAATCTTGTTTCATCTTAACATATTTGTCATATTCTTCCATAAGTTCGGTTAAGTTTGAATGTTCTTTCACTTTTGCTTGCCATGTTTTCATATCTGCAATAACTTCTGGATTTGCGATATCTTGTGTTAGCCCGTCAAACTTTTCTTTAATTGCTTTTAACTTTTCAATCATAATTCCTCCTTTTATTAGATTGCGTTGTGCTTGCATAAAGCCAAGCGAATTTAAGGAGATATTATATTACAAACAGGTTGTAATATATTTTTCCTCCTTTTGCGTCACAAATCTTGTTTTTGCTTGATTGTTCGTAAACTCACAATCATAAGCCTAAACTCGTTTGTTCCTTTTCCCATTCGAAGCACTTCGTTTGCTTCTTTGGGAGTTTTTATGTTTATATACTAATGTTTTTTAAATATTAAAACTCTATCATTACCTGATAAATCTTTTAAACTTTCCACTAAATTAAAATCATTGAATAATGAAACAATTAATTCTTTTTGGTCTTCACCAATTTCCATAATAATCATTCCATTATCCTGCAAATGTTTTCTTAAATTATCATGAATAATGTTATAGAACTTAAGTCCCATCTCTCCTCCATCAAGAGCGATGTATGGATCATTGTTTTTAACTTCATCGTCTAATTCTTTAATTTCGTCTGTGTCAATATACGGCGGATTTGAAATTATTAAATCAAATGAATCCTCAATTTTTTCAAACATATTTGAACGAATAAATTTAATTTCAGCACCAAGATTTTTCGCATTTTGTTTTGCAACACTCAATGCTTTCATTGAAACATCTGTTGCTGTCATCTCAATATCACAATTTAGTTTTGTTGCAATTCCAAGACAACCACTACCAGTACATAAATCTAAACAAGTTTTATAATTGTTAGCTTTAATATATTCAATTGCTTTTTCCACAATTAATTCACTTTCAGGGCGAGGCGACAAAACATTCTCATTAACCATAAACTCTAAACCATAAAAATATGCTCTTTGAAAAATTTTATCCACAGGAATATTATTTTTTCTCATTTCGCAAAATTTATTAATTTCATCACATTGTTCTTCAGTGATTTCGTCAATTAAAGTTAATTCTGTTCTTTTAATGTTCAAAGTTTCAGATATGATAAAATCAACATCTTCCTCTTCAATGTTTAAAGATGCAAATTCATTTTTTAATTGTTTTCTTAATTCAAATAATTTCATAAATAATTAATTCTCTTAATTTGCGCTTGCAAAATAGCAAAAGCACAGTTTGCGAAAAAAAAGCGTGCTCTTTCCATGCAAAAAAGAAACACGCAAAAATTTGCTATCTGTTGTGTTTTTTATTGAATTTATCAACACGACCTTCAGTGTCCACAAGTTTTTGTTGACCTGTGAAGAATGGGTGACATTTATCGCAAACTTCAAGTTTAACAATATCGTTAACTTTCACACCTGGTTTTGAAGTTTTGCCAACGAATTCTGCGCCACAAGCACAAACAAATTTCACTTCCACATAATTAGGTTGAATTTCTTTCTTCATAGTTGCTCCTTTTTACCAATACACAAACCTGTTCCATTCCAACAAATCGTACATATTGTTATTTGCTCTATAATTTCTTAGCAAGAAGATTATAACCCTAAATTTATCTTTTGTCAACAGTTTTTTAAAAATAGTTAATCTATAATTTGTTCCGCCACCAAATTTATATCACCCGCCCCAACGAAAGCAATATTACAATTTTCTTTTAAATATTTCTTTAATGGTTTAATATCTTCACAATATTTAACATCTATATTATATTTTTTTATTTCTAAAAATAATTCATAAGCACTTAAACCCTGTTCATGCTTTTCTCTCGCAGAATATTCTTTGTAAATTATTAAATTTTCAATTTTAGATAAAACTGAAACAAAATCTTTTAAAAATGTTTTGGTTCTTGAATATGTGTGCGGTTGAAAAATATATTGGGTGTTTTTGCTCTCTTTTTGAAATGTTTCAACAAACGCTTTTATCTCTGTTGGATGATGTGCATAATCAATGTAAATCTTACTGTTGTTAAATGTTCCTATAAATTCATATCTTCTAGTAACACCTTTAAATGAATTAACTGCCTTAATAATGTCGCTTTCTTTAATTCCCAAACTTTTGCACACTTCAATTGCAAGAGATATGTTTTTTAAATTATGTTCCCCCTTTATTATAGGATTAATATTTAAATTTGTAACATTAACAAAGTTCATATTTGGATATTTATTCAAAAATTTTGTTGACTTATCCACAAAAACAAAGCGTTTATCCCCACGCTTTAAAAATGATAAAAAGCATGATCTTAATTTAAACAAACTACCATAACAATCCATGTGTTCCCGCTCAACATTGGTAACAACTGAAATAGTTGGTTTTAGTTTTAAAAAACTTCTGTTATATTCACACGCTTCCACAACCAAAATGTCATCTTTTAAATTAAACCTTGCCTTTTCAACATCTGCACCTATATGACATGAAACTTTTTTGCCACAACATTTTAAAATATGATAAATCAAATTTGATGTGGTGGTTTTTCCATGTGTTCCCGCAACCGCAATCACACATTTAAATTGTTTGCAAAACCAACCGAGCAAGTCTGCTCTATCAATAATTGTCACATTGTTCTTTTTAAGATAATTAAAAAATTTGTTGTTCTTAATTGCTCCTGTTGTAACACATAAATCAACATTACAAACATCTTTACTAAACTTATGAACAACTTTAATTTCGTTTTCTTCGCATAACTTTGTATATTTACTCTCATGCAAATCGTAACCGTAAACTTTAACACCTAGATTTTTAACTGTGATTGCAAGTTGATGCATACTAATTCCACCAACTCCCAAAAATAAAATTGACTTAACCGAATATTTCATATATCTATTTATGAAAAAGAACAGGCAAATGCCACGCGTTTTAAGTTAAATTAAAACAATATTTTTATTAGAATTAATTGCATAATTATATGCTATCTTTGTTCCACTACGCCTATTGTTTGGCAAAGAATAATTTTCATTAAAATAAAACAAGCAATAGTCACTTACATCAATTAATTTTTTGTTTCTCAAAACATAAGCATATTTAAATTTAGTTTCGTCAATGTCATTTAAATACACAATTTCATCAAAAC
>JAZONT010000099.1:0-7885 GCA_045654665.1 Candidatus Onthoplasma sp. | reverse complement strand
AAGATTGCTCAAGTTTAACAAATCTTATAATCAACAAAAAAGAAGGTTATGTTTGGGCTATATATAATGGATCAACTGATGAGCTTGTTAAATATGAGGATGATGTTGCGGACATGGCTGAATTATTTACTTATGTAAATGGGGATTATAGCTTCAAGCAAGTGGTTAAAGAAGATAACATGGTGGTTTACACCATTGATTATGCGGACAGTAAAACTAACACTGCAACATACAACGTTCCTGGTGAAACAGCTGAAGCGGGGATAGAAGGCTTGTATTTTGATATTTACAACTTTAAAATTGAAAATATAACGGAAAATTCAACTGTTTACATTTATGCATCAGATGGATTAATGCAAGTTGTTAGTACAAACAATATGGGTCTTGATGAAGTTATGGATTACATTACTGATCAGCAACTTCCTCCAGATTCGGTTGTTAGAGGATATTTGGGTGGTAATCAACCTCTTGTTCATTCATTTAATTTAACTGCTGGAGAAAGTTTTAAATTTTGTGTTGCTCAAATGAAAGATAGTTCACTTAGCCAAAAGTTCAAATTTACTGCACACCGCAAGGCAATTTGCCAACTGTTCAAGGCAATGTTGCTTATCGCTTATTGAGTGATGGCAGTGGATATTCCGCTTTTGTGGCAAATGATTTGATTTACAGCAACGGTTTAATAACAGAGATTGAAATTCTTGATGAATTTAATGGCTTGCCTGTGAAAGAAATTGAAGAATCAGGGTTTGAAGATTGCGGCTATCTAACCAGCATAGAAATTCCAGCTAGTGTTGAATTAATTGGAGCTTATGCATTTAAAGATTGCTCAAGTTTAACAAACATCACATTTAATGCGAAAGAAGGTTATGCTTGGGTGTTATCTATGTATTGGGAAGAATATGATTTGTATGTTCCTGCTGGTGGTCGCGTCGATGAATGTGAAATAACTGAATTGGTAGAATGGTCAACAAACGGATATTGTTTTAGTCAATGGTCAGAAGCTTTAAGTTTTGAGTTGTCTTCAGATGGAACATATTACATTTGCACAGGTGGAGGTATGAATTCGCATATAAAAATCCCAGCTGAGCACAACAATAAACCAGTGAAAGAAATTGCAGGAGGAGCCTTTAGTGAAGCAGATATTACATTTAGGCCATCATTAAAATCAGTGGAAATTCCAAGCAGTATCACTAAGATTGGAGATAATGCATTCAGTATGTGCTCTAGTTTAAGTAGCGTTACATTTGCAGAAAACTCACAACTAACAACCATAGGAGGTGGTGCATTCTATGATTGCGGTAGTTTAACCAGCATAGAAATTCCAGCAAGTGTAACAAACATAGGGGATCGTGCATTCAGTTATTCAGGTTTAATAAATATCACATTAAACACAAAAGAGGGCTATGCTTGGGCTATATATGATTCATCAAATCTTGTTAAATATGAGGACGAAGTTGATGACATGGCTGAATTGTTAACATATTTGAAAGGGGAAAGCTATCGTTTTGAGCAGGTTGAAAATTTGAATTGGGAATTTGTGTTGTCTTCAGATGGAACATATTATATACTCACGGGCACAAAACTTCAAACCATAAGAAAAGCTAATATCCCGGCTGAATACAACAATAAACCAGTTAAAGAAATTAGAGAATCGGCATTCAAGAATTGCGATAGTTTAACAAATTTGGAAATTCCAGCAAGTGTTGAAACAATTGGGGAAATGGCATTCGGTGTTTGCGAGAACTTAAACCAAGTAACATTTGGAGCAAACAGCCAGCTTAAGACAATTGGAGATAATGCATTCTGGAACTGCGATATAACCAGCATAGAAATTCCAGCAAGCGTTGTAACAATTGGGGATGATGCATTCAATGGTTGCGGTAACTTAAGCCAAGTAACCTTTGAGGCAAACAGTCAGCTAAAGACAATTGAGCAAACTGCATTCTGTGGTTGTGCAATAACAAGCATAGAAATTCCAGCAAGCGTTAAAACAATTGGGGCAGCGGCATTCGGTCTTTGCGATAACTTAAGCCAAGTAACCTTTGAAGAAAACAGCCAGCTAACAACAATTGGGGGAATGGCATTCTATCTTTGCTCAAGTTTAGAAAACATAGAAATCCCAGCAGGTGTTGAAATAATTGGGGATGGTGCATTCGGTGGTTGTGCAATAACAAGCATAGAAATTCCAGCAAGCGTTGTAATAATTAGAAGAATGGCATTCGCTTGCGATAACTTAAGCCAAGTAACCTTAAACAACAAAGAGGGCTATGCTTGGGCTATATATGACGATTCAACAGATGCTTTTGTTAAATATGCGGATGATGTTGCGGACATGACCGAATTGTTAACATATTTAAAAGGGGATTATTATTTTAAGCAATTTGATAATGAACTTAATATGGTGGTTTTCACCATTGATTATGCGGACATTAAAACTTACACTGCAACATACAACGTTCCTGGTGAAACAGCTGAAATACAAGGCCAAGGCATGGATCTTGATATTTATAACTTTAAAATTGAAAATATAACAGAAAATTCAATTGTTTACATTTATGCATCAGGTGGAGAAATGCAAATTATTGGTCCAAACAACATTGGGCTTGGAGAAGCAATGGAGTACATTAATGATAATGAATATCCGCCAGATTCAGTTGTTGGAGATGATGGTCAACCTCTTGTTTATTCATTTAATTTAACTGCTGGAGAAAGTTTTAAATTTTGTGTTGCTCAATTTAAATATAGTTCACGAGCAGCAGAAGTTCAAATTTATTGCCCACCTCAATCAGGTAGTCAAAATAATGTTGCATACAGATTGTTAAGTGATGGCAGTGGTTATTCCGCTTTTGCCGCAAATAATTTGGTTTCCAACATTGAAATTCTTGAAGAATTCAATGGTTTGCCAGTTAAAGAAATTGAAGAATCAGGGTTTGAAGATTGCGGCTATCTAACCAGCATAGAAATTCCAGCAAGTGTTGAATTAATTGGGGATGGTGCATTCGGTGGTTGCGACAACTTAAGCCAAGTAACATTAAATGCAAAAGAAGGCAAAGCTTGGGTTTTATATGATTCATCAAATGCTTTTTGGGGATCAGCAAGTTCATTACTTCAACCCGTGTTAATATTTTTGTTAAAAGAAAATTATAGTTTTAAACAAAATGCTATTGAGCAAAATGGAATTTGTTATTTGCCAAACAGTAATAATGAAAGTTATATTGTCATAGGAGGATTAAATTCAGAATTAACAACAGCCAACATTCTTTCAGAAATCAATGGGAAGCCGGTTAATGAAATTGCAAATTCTGCATTTGATGGTATGGATATTTATGATTTTTCATCATTAACATCTGTGGAAATTCCAGCAAGTGTTGAAACAATTGGGGATGATGCATTCAATGGTTGCGGTAACTTAAGCCAAGTAACCTTTGAGGCAAACAGCAAACTCAAAATAATTGGGAGATGGGCATTCAGTGGTTGTGCAATACCAAGCATACAAATTCCAGCAAGTGTTGAAACAATCGAATTTCAAGCATTCTATGGTTGCCATAACTTAAGCCAAGTAACCTTAAACAACAAAGAGGGCTATGCTTGGGCTATATATGATGATACATCAACTTTTGTTAAATATGCGGATGATGTTGATGACATGGCTGAATTGTTAACATATTTGAAAGAGGATTATAGCTTCGCGCAGATTGTTGATGAAAGAGAATAAAACAATTTTCTAAAAAAAGAGAGTGAATTGCTCTCTTTTTTGTTGGGGGGGTATATATTTATATATAAAATTAAAAGATTTTTGATTTAAGTATTGCAGTTTTCTTATAATTATGTTATTATATAAATTGAAAAATTAGCCGATTAATTTTGATTAGATACACTCGACTACGCTCGGTATGACATTGAGAGTGTTATAAATTAACTGTTGTCATTCCGACCGAGTGAAATGAGTGGAGCGAATCTTTAAATAAAAAAAAATAAAAAAATAAAAGGGAAAATATTTATGACAGACATTAGAAACATTGCAATTATTGCGCACGTTGACCATGGCAAAACAAGTTTGGTTAACGCACTACTCAAACAAGGTGGAATTTTTAGAGATAACCAAGAAGTTCAAGACAGGGTTATGGTCTCTAACGATTTGGAAAGAGAAAGAGGTATCACAATTTTAAGCAAGAACTGCTCAGCATTTTATAACAACACAAAAATCAACATTGTTGACACACCTGGACACGCAGATTTCGGTGGTGAAGTTGAACGTGTTTTAAAAATGGTTGATGGAGTTTTGCTTGTTGTTGATGCTTTTGAAGGACCAATGCCACAAACTCGTTTCGTTTTGGAAAAGGCTCTTGAACTTAACTTGAAAGTTATCATTGTTGTTAACAAGATTGATAAACCTGATGCAAGGTTAAGTGAAGTTGGTGATGAAGTTCTGGAACTTATGCTTGAACTCAATGCCACTGATGAGCAACTTATGAGTCCAATCATTTATTGTTCTGCTCGCGCTGGTGTTGCAACTGCAGATTACAAAGTTGCTGGAACAGACATGAAACCATTGTTTGATGCTATTGTGAGTCACATTGATTCACCAAAAATGGAAACAGAAAAACCTTTCCAAATGTTAATTTCATCAACTGAGCACAATGATTATTTGGGTAAACTTGCAGTTGGAAAAATTGAACAAGGAACAATCAAACTTAACCAAACAGTTTATGTTAAGAACTATTTTGATGAAAGCAAATCCTATTCTGGAAAAGCTGTTAATATTTTCAACTTTGAAGGACTTAAACGTGAAGCGGTTGAAGTTGGGGTTGCTGGTGATATTGTTTGTATTGCCGGAATTGCGGATATCACAATTGGTGACACAATAAGTGAAACACCTGAAATGGAACCTATTCCTTTTGTTAAAATTAGTGAGCCAAGTGTTGAAATGACATTTATGGTAAACGATAGTCCGTTTGCTGGAAAAGAAGGAAAATATGTAACCAGCCGTCACATTAAAGATAGACTTTATAGGGAAGCGGTTAAAGATTTATCTCTTCGTGTTCAAGACAATGAAACTGCTGACCAATTCAAAGTTCTTGGTCGTGGTGAAATGCATTTATCAATTCTTATTGAAAATATGCGCCGTGATGGTTACGAGTTCCAAGTAAGCCGACCTAGAGTTTTGTTTAAAACAATTGATGGTGTGAAGTGTGAACCGATTGATAGAGTTATGCTTGATGTTCCGCTTGATGCCGTTGGATCAGTTATGCAATCAATGGGCGAAAAGAAGGGTGAACTTATTGATATGAACCAAACTAGCGAAACAAGAATGAGATTAAACTTCTTTGTTCCAAGCCGTGGTTTGTTTGGTTATAAATCTCAACTTCTTACAGACACTCGCGGTGAAGGAGTTATCAACTCAATCTTTGATAGCTATCAACCATATAAAGGTGACATTGAAGGAAGAAACTTTGGATCACTTATATCATATGAAACTGGCGAAGCGGTAACTTATGGATTGTTCAATGCACAAGGTCGTGGAAGATTGTTAGTTGGTGCTGGTGAAAAAGTTTATCTTGGTCAAGTTGTTGGCGAAAACCCTAAGGGTGATGATATTGTTGTTAATGTATGCAAGAAAAAACAACTTACTAACACTCGATCTTCTTCAAGTGATGAAGCATTAAGATTGGCACCTATCAAGGTTATGAGTTTGGAAGAAGCGTTGGAATTTATTGCCGATGATGAACTTGTTGAAGTTACTCCAAAATCAATTAGAATTAGAAAGGCAATTTTGGATCACGGGCTTAGAGCAAAAAGTAAAAAACCAGTGGTGGAATAATGAGAAAAGTAAATGATAGAAATGAAGCATATAAAAACATAATGAAGGTTGCAAAAAGAATTGCAATCACAGTTTTGTGCTGTGTTCCTGTTATGATTGTTTTTGGATATTTAACAAGAAATGTAATCAAATCTAATGCACTTCAAATTTTGTGCTTCACATTAATTATGGGCGTTGCGGTGGCGGTTGTTGAAATTGTTGCACGCGCAAAAGAAAAAGCAAAAGCAGAAGAAATTGAAACAAAACGAGACGTATTTCGTTAATCTTGTAAAAAAGCATTTAATTAGGGGAATTTAATTAACATAAGGATCAAAAATGACAAAAGAACAAAAACAAACTTTGGTTGCAAAATTATATAATGATATTAAATTTGCAAAGTTGAGTACAAAAGTTAGTGAAAAATATGGTGACGGTTTAAGTAAAGAGCATTATCATATCTCGGTATTTTATTGGTTTTTAAAAGATAATTCCAATCTAACAAATGAAGAAATTAGAGAAATTTTATATGCAAACAATAGGTTCTCATTTTTAAGAAAATTAGATTATGCTATTCCAAATCTTTTTGAAGAACTTAAGGACCACGGAATAACATATGTTGAGAATTTATACGTTGCATACAAGAAAGGGTATGAAGCATTAAATGTTCCAAGAATTTAATGAAAGATTAAAGGAGAAAACAAAATGGCAGAAAAGAAAGCGAAGATTTTACCAAATGATTTGGAAGCAGAGCAAAGTTTGTTGGGGTGTTTGTTCATATCTCAAGATGCTTGTGCTGAAATTTTTCCAACCGTGGCGGTTAAAGATTTTTATTCAAATGCTCACCAAAAAATTTATCAAGCAATGTTAGATAACTACATTAAAAACGTTGCGGTTGACTATATCACAGTGAGTAAAGTTTTAGAAACCAAAGGTGAGTTGGAAGAAGTTGGTGGTTTGGGTTATATTACTGACCTTACTAATTATGTTCCAAGTGCTGCAAATTTCAAGCATTATGCGGACATTATTAAAAACGATAGCATTCTTCGTCAAATTATTGATGCAAGCCAAGCAACAATTAATGATGCTTTTGAGAGTGTTGATGCTGGAAATGTTTTAGCGCGTGCTGAAAAATTGATTTTTGACATTTCTCAAACAAAATCAAGAAGTTCGCTTGAACACATTAAGTATGGCGTTACAGAAGCAATTGACATGATGGAAAAACTCGCAATTGACCCTAACGCAAATGCTGGTGTTAAAACAGGTTTCCCAACTCTTGATAAAATCACAATCGGATTTAAACCTGGTGAACTTATCATTATTGCTGCTCGTCCTGGTATTGGTAAAACAACACTTGCTGTTAACTTTGCAATAAATTCTGCTGTTAAATATGGTAAATCTGTTGCAATGTTTGACCTTGAGATGAGTGCGCTTCAAGTGGCTCAAAGATTTATTTGTGCAACCGGTAGAGTTCCAATGGATATGGTTAAAGGTGGAACAAAAGACCAAAATGCTTGGGCAACTCTTTTTGAAACCAAGAAGATTTTGGAGAACGCAAATATTTATATTGACGACACAACAACAATCACTCCTGCTGAAATTCTTTCTAAATGTAGAAGACTTAAAGCGCAAAGTGGTCTTGATATGGTTATCATTGACTATCTTCAACTTATGAAAGCGGAAAAAGCAAGCAAAGATGGAAACCGTCAACAAGAAGTGGCAGATCTCACTCGTTCAATTAAACTTGCTGCTCGTGAGTTGGGTTGCCCAATCTTGCTATTATCACAATTAAACCGTGGTGTTGAACAACGTAGTGATAAAACACCACAACTCAGTGACCTTAGAGAATCTGGATCAATTGAACAAGACGCAGATATTGTTATGTTCATTTCAGACCGCGCGGACGATAGTGTTAAAGAAGAAGATGATGGTGATGATGCAATTGACTACACTTTGGTTATTGCAAAACACCGTAATGGTATGCGTGGAAACATTCCAATTAAGTGGAAGAGTGAATTTACTCAATTCTATGAACCAGGGAAAGATATTCTTTACACAAAAAACACAAGTAAAGTTCAAAAAGACACA
>JAZONT010000098.1:0-7616 GCA_045654665.1 Candidatus Onthoplasma sp. | reverse complement strand
ATATTTAAAAATATCAAATAAAATAAATAAAAATGCGCTATTTTTTTAATTTTTAACGCATTTTTTAAATAATTAAATTAATTTTTCAACATTTTTAATTTTTACAAGTTTCATAATTTTTGCAATTTCCAATTTGTTTGCATCAATGTAATAAAAATAATCACCATCAATTCTTTCAACAAAAAACTCATAAGTGGCAATTTCTTTTCCATTATCCAATCTAATAATTGCCTTGCTGGTTTTGTAAACACTATAATCAAACCCTAACAATGTTTCAGCTTCTTCTTGTGAGGCATTAAATTCAAAATCTCTATCTATATGATTAAAAGCATAATTCACTGCTTCAAAACCAATAATTTCTTGCGTTGTTAAATCAACTTTAACTTTAACAAGATCGGGGTATAAAATTATTTCATTTTCAATTGGTGCAAGATTAATATACGCAACGTTTTCATGAACTTCTTTCCAAACGCTTTTCATATTTTCAAAGCCAATATTATTTGCAAAGTTTTCAGCAAGTTCAATCGCTTGTTCGCTATTCATTATTGCATCACCGCCTTCAGCATAACTTGAAATTGTTATTAGAAGTCCTCCGCGTTTACTAACTTGAACATCAAAATCTTTGCCACCTAATTGAACATTAAAATCATATGTCGCAATATCGCCATTTGTTTCTCTAACAAATTCAACTTTTGCATCTTTCCTTTTTTTGTACACCGTGTTTTTTAAATAATCATATGCTTCATCTTTAGTTATTTCTTCTTTTGGCAAACCCTTCACAACACTTGTTTCCAGCGCAGTTGAAAAAGGTCCGTCAAATATCATTGCGGGATATTCTATTGATTCATCCGATAAATCACCCATACCGGTTGAAAGTTCGTTCATGCCGGTGTTATCAAAAATAGACGCATCAACAAAATTAAAACCTGTGTCATACATGCTATAATTTTGCTCATTAAAGTTGGATTTAATTCTTCCAACAACCAAGCCAATTCTGTCAAACATCAACTCTTGCTCACCACTAAGTTCATTACCATCATTTAATTGATTAACATAAGCTTCGCACAAGCCATTAACCTGATTGAAAAATTTTGTGGCAGAAATAACATTTTCTTCATTTATTGGCAACACGCTTAAACCAGCTATGATATAGTTGCAATCCAACATCATGTCTTGCATTGTTTTCACTTTAGCTTTATTGGATGACAATGTTGAATATTTTGCTAAATCAACCGATAAATTGTTCACATTATCCACCATTGAATAATAACTAGAAGCATAAACACCTTCAAGAACATTGGCATTTTGTTTACTAGAAGAATAAACCTGATAATACGCAATCAAAACACACATTAAGATAATCACCAAACTAACAATTGTAACAATAAGCCACGGCTGTGCTTTTTGTGCATTGCTTTTCTTTTTTGTTTTGTTGTCATTATTTGTTTTAGATATATTATTTTGTTTCTCTTGATCGTAGTCCACACTAATTATATTGTTTTTATTTTCCATACAAACTCCCATTACACTGCAAACACATGCTTGCCTATTTGCGTTACTTTTTTAGTTGTGAAAATCCACTTACTTGTTGCCGTTTGCGGATTATAATAATACACACATCCATAAGTTGGATCCCAGCCATTTAAAGCATCATCTGCCGCTTGATAAGCCTTTTGATTAGGTTCTAAATTTATTTGCCCATCATTTACCGCCGTAAACGCCCAGGGTTGATAAATCACACCCGCAATTGTGTTTGGAAATCTACTATCATCCACTCTGTTTAAAACAACTGCACCGATTGCAACTTGACCAGTGTAACTTTCACCACGTGCTTCAGCATAAATAACTTTTGCAAGAAGATATCTGTCGTTACTATTATAACTTGAACTGCTTGTTGATTTGCTAACACTTAATCCCATTTTGGCAGCAGTAAGTGGGCCAACAATTCCATCTTGAGTTAAGCCGTATTTCTTTTGAAATTTTTTCACAGCTGCAATTGTTTTAGGACCATTAATTCCGTCAACATTACCAGTGTAGTATCCCCATTTTTTTAATCTCTTCTGAACTTCAGTTGTGTTTGCAACTGCAGCATCCACAAAATCAATATTTGATAATACTGTTGTTGCGCTGTTTTCTTCATTTTTGGAATTGGTTTGCTGAACAGTTGAAACAACACCAAAAAGCCCACAAACCAAAATCAATAAACAAATAAATATTTTCTTCATAAATCCACCTTAAAAAGCTAATAATTTATTGTGGTTTTTATTTAATTCAATTTTTTATTATTTTTTATTAATTATTTAAATAATTAATAAATTTTTTAATTATTTTTATTTTATTTTTGAATTAAAATATTTTTTCAAACCATTCATAAATTATTGATTTATATTTAATTTGGTTTATGTTTTCATTTTTATTCACAAAACATAAGGGTGGATACATAACACACCACCAATTATCTCCTTCAGCTTTTCCTAGTTCAACAATAACTGCATCATAATATCCGCTTTCTAGCGTTGTGTTGGAATATGTTCTTGTTGGAAAATATTCATTGTTAATTTTAATGTTCACCGAATAATTAAACCCATTTTGATGAAGCACATTCAAACACTTATTTATTAATTGCGTTTTGTTAAGATTAATAATTTCTATTGCTTTTTCTTTACTCTCAACATCACATAAATATGGCGTTAAAAATTTCACCATTTCATCTTTGATTTTATACTTTACGGTTTGGTCAATTTCACTATTACTATTAGCCCTTATATGTAAACGCAAATAATCATACTCATTCACTTCTTGTTTTGGAATTAAAACACCACATAAAACAACAACAAAAATTAAACCAATAATTATAATCATTTTTTTCATACTCAAATATTTGACTTGCGAGAATAAAAAAAACGCAACATTGTTACGTTTTTTGTTTGTTTATGAATTTTAAGTTTGGTTTTGCGGTCTTCCAAGCGAATTAAATAATGCCTGCCATGTGTTTCTTCCAACAATTCCATCTGCCAACAATCCATTTTCACTCTGAAATGCTCTCACAGCACGTTCAGTTTCTGGCCCAAAGTCTCCATCTAAATTTGTTATTGGATAAAGATAGGAAAGCAATAATCTTTGCAAGAACATCACAGCCGAAGTTTCATCGCCGCGCCTTAAAACTTCGCTTGAAGGATTTAAATTTAAAAGTTTAGTCCAAGTGTTTCTTCCAACAATTCCATCAGCTGTTAATTTATTCTTTCTTTGAAAATCTAAAACTGCTCTTTGCGTTCCAACACCAAACACACCATCAACGGATAGATTTGCTCCGTAATAATTTAATAAATATTGCAAGATTCTAACAAAATTTCCGCGTAAACTAACACGAAGTGTTGGATAGTTTCCAATTTCTCTTGGAATATAAATAACACCTAGAAATTCACACACTGCTTCGCAAACGCTTTCACCAATTGTAATCACATATGTTGGATTAAGCATTAATTTTGCATCTGCCCAATTTGTCATAAACCCACCTTCAATCAAAGTTGAAGGCGCGCGAACATTTGATAAAACACCAACCGACAATCTTCCAACAAATCTTCCTGGAACATTTGTGTTTTCCACCAACTTAGCAAACACCAACTCACTTAATCTTCTGCTTTCATCCGAAAAAATATTAAAAGGACTATAATATACTTCTATTCCTCTAGCCGAATTAAAAGTTTGCCCATTTCCAGACGCATTATATGCAAAGGTAACCAGCAAACTAACACCTGCGCGATTTGCTCTTACCACTCTTGAACTCACACTGATATCCTGAACTTCCGGATGCACATCGTAAATATTAAAACCGCATCTTAAACACGCCAAAAGAAAAGCATATTTTGCTTCACGATTAAACTCGTTTTCATAAAAACTTCTTCCTATATAATTTATTATTGGAGTACGCTTTCCAGCTGTTGGCGGATTTAAACCATGTTCATCATTTGCTCCAATTAAAAAATCACTTGCATTCGCCATAAAACACCTCTAATATTTTTATGTTAAATTAATATCTTTGGTTACTTGACTTTTATTTTGCATTTATATATCCTAATAATATGAAAACTGAAATTATAGACACTCTAAATATTAAAAATGAAACAATACACGTTAAACCAACTCGTGTTAAAATGTTTATTTTAAACGAACAAGATCAATATATTCTAATTTCTGCTTTTAACGGTTATCAACTTCCTGGTGGACACGTTGAAGACGATGAAGATTTAACAAATGCGGTTATCCGAGAAGTTCAAGAGGAAACTGGCATTGAACTAGATGAAAATGAAATTCCTGTGCCATTCTTTAGAGTGGAAAGATATTCAATAACCGAAGACAATAAAAACAAATGTGCAACAATAATTTATTATTACATTAAAACAGACAAAACTTATGATTTAAGCAAACGCAATCTAACCGAACATGAAAAAGAGAACAATTATTCAATTTTTTGCGTTCACAAAAATGATATTGAAAAAGAATTAAACAATGTGATCAATTCAAGTCCAAATCCTGGAAGCAGAATTGTTGCTGAAGAAACATTATATGCTTATCAAATTCTAAAAAAAGAAATCCAATAAGGATTTCTTTTTTACTTTTCGTCTAAATATGTTGCTTCAAGGTCTGAAACATGGAATAAAACAGCAATAGGGAAACGCATGTATGCCTCACTCATATCGGTTGTTGCTTGAACTCTTGGATCAAACCCACCCATATGCCAATTTATCGCCATTGCCTCTTCTCTGGTTAGACGAATAAAACCATTGATGATATAAACAGATTTTTCACCATGACCATATGGAAGGGAATTATTATAAGCATAATATGGAACTTGCACCCATTGACCTTCCACTTTTTGATTTCGATAATCTACTGTGTATGTGTTAACTTTGCATAAATCATGCAAAAGTGCGATTATTGCAATGCTTTCATCACTGATTGTTTCTTGATAGTTTGGACCATATTCTTGAATAATGTTATTTTTAAATCTTTTGTAAACATTTAAAGAGTGATAACATAGTCCACCTTCAAAAGATGAGTGGCGTCTTCCGCTTGCTGGAGCAGTAAAAAAATCACTATAATTTTGAAGATAGTCAATTAAATCTTCAACGCCTTCTCTTTTAACATATGTCCTAACTATATCAATAAATTCTTGCTTATATTCCTCAACTGTTTTTTCCATAATTTTTCCTTATTGTAAAATTTTAATTTCTTTTTCTTCTTTGTAATCTTTAACACTTGTTACAAAGTTGGCAACTTCTTTGATTTTTTCAAAAAAGTTTTTCATGTTTTTTGCACGTTTATATAATGAAACATTATATTTATCCATCAACTTTTCTTTAACACTAAAAACTTCAATAACATTATCATCCTCATCATAAATCAACGCAAGGTTTTCTTTAGAGTTATAAGTGTAACCTCTTTCTCTAATTAACATTGTTATCGGCTCAAAACCCATGCTTGCACCAACTGCCGGAACGGAAATTCCAACCATTTTTTCAACCATGTTATCATATCTTCCACCACCACCGATAGCTCCTGAGAACCCTTCAGTGTAAAACTCGAAAACAGGACCTGTGTAATAACCTTGACCACGGACAATTGAAACATCATATTTAATGTTAAACTGATTATTTGTTAAAGTATTTAAACTATTAATTAAATAGTTCATATCGTCAACCAATCTTTGCTCAACCCCATAATTAACACTAACATCAATTCCTTGAGATATAATCTCATTAATTTCTTCAGTTAACTTGTTGATTTTTTCGGCTTCAAAACCCTTATCCAACAATTCCATAACAACGCCAGACATTGCAATTTTGTCAATTTTATCGAGAGTTACACAAACTGTTCCAAGTTCTTCCATTTTAAAACCAGCAAATAAAACCAATTGATTTAATATTCTTCTATCATTAATTTTTAATGTTAATTTATCGAAACCTAATGTTTTATATGTGTCTAAAGTGGTTTTTAAAAGTTCAAGTTCAGCATTAATTGAACTATCACCAAACACATCAATATCACATTGAGTAAACTGGCGAAGACGTCCTCTTTGAGGGCGTTCGGCCCTAAATGAATAGTCTATTTGAATTGCTTTAAAAGGCATTGGAAGCTTTTCACGATTATTAGCATAAAATCTTGCAAGCGGAACTGTTAAATCGTAGCGAAGACCTTCTTCAACAATGTCTATCTCACATAAATTTTCTTTTGTTAAATCAAGTTTATCACCGCGCTTGATAGTTTTAAACATAAGTTTTAAATTGTCACCACCATCACTCATATTAAGAAGTTCAAGATTTTCTAAAATTGGTGTTGAAATTAAATTATAACCATTGTTTTGGTAACTTGCCAATATCTTTTGGCGAACAATTTCTCTAACTTTTGCTTCTTTTGGCATATAATCATTAGTTCCACGAATTGGACTAAAATTTTTCATTTTATTTGCTCCTTAACTTATTCTTAAAAATATTATAGTTTAAAAATGTTTAAATGTCAATAAGTATAGATTAAGGTAAAGAAAAAAACACGTGTTTATCGTGTTTAATCATTTGAAATTTTAACCTCACCGCATAATATGTCGTTATAAGAATAAGTGAAAATCGACTCAAGTTCAAGTGAACAAGATTTAACCGTGAAAACACTTGCATACACATCTTCAATTCTTGCTCTGTAACTGCTCACTTTTCTTCTACCTCTATTTATATGCAAATTAACTTCTTGACCTTTGAGAGCAATTATCTTTTGTTTAATATTTTCCACTGTGTTTGGCATTTTTTTCATAATACAATTCTCCTAAACCTATTTTTTGCCAAACTTTAAAATTTAATCACCTTCGACAAATTAAGTCAATCCAAACTAAAACAATTTATTAAATATATGTTTCAATAAAAAAACGGGCATTAAACCCGCTTCTTTTAAAAATCATCATCCTCGTCATTAGTGTCGTCTTCATCGTCATCGTCAATTTCATCAAGATCTAAATCATCATCGTCATCTTCTTCATCTTCTTCATCATCGTCGTTATCTAAATCTTTTTCTAAATCTTCATCAAAATCAAAGTCCTCAACAATTCCAGAAGTATCTTCGTCGTCATCATTATATTCAGTAACCTCATCATCTTCGTCGTCATCATTGTCGTCATCGTCAATATATTTATGCCAGTCTGAAATTTCTTTATCTTCCATGTCTTCGCTAGGAACTATTCCTAATTCTTGTCGACAACTTTCACAAACTTCTTCATCACTTTGAACAAAATTAATTTTGCATATTGGACACAATTCTAAATCCCCAATGTCATCTTCTGTTGATACAATAAGTTTCATTTCTTTTTTGCAAACATTACAATACTGATCCGCTTTTTTGATATAGTTCAATTCACATCTTGGACACAACATCCAAACAGGTTTAGTTGACTTTGCCATAAATGCTTCCTCCATTAACTTATTACATTATAGTTAGAAGAAATTCTTTTGTCTACTAATTTTAAATAATTTTTAAAATTTAGCAAAGAATTTCTTTGTAACTGCCTGCGAAGCAGATAATGAGTTAATTTTTATTTGTCTACGGAATTTAAAGATTTTTTTAAATTTATA
>JAZONT010000097.1:0-3847 GCA_045654665.1 Candidatus Onthoplasma sp. | reverse complement strand
TAGATATATTAAAGAAAAATCAAATAACAAAAGAAGATTTTAAATCTCAAAAAGAAGAAAGAAAAAACAATATAAAGACAAAAGCAAATATTATAATTGAAAAAAATGAAAAAGCTTTCGATGAATAAATAATTTAATTTATGAAAATAGATAATGAAATTAGAACTTATGGAAAAGAGAACAAGGTGCCGATAACGCTTGATGACACCTTGTCTTTTCTTATTCAAACCATAAATGAAAATAATAGTAAAGAGATTTTAGAAATTGGAACAGCAATTGGTTTTGGCTGTATTACTATGGCGGAAAACACACAATGCACACATATTGACACTTTAGAAATTGATAAAAATCGATTTGATATTGCAAACGAAAATATTAAAAATAAAAAATTGCAAGATAAAATTTCAACTCATTTAATTGATGCAAAAGAATATTTACAAAATTGCAATAAAAAATATGATTTGGTTTATCTTGATGGACCTAAAGGACAATATATCAACTATCTTCCAATGCTAACTAATCTATTAAATCCAAATGGAATAATTTTTGCAGATAATCTAAATTTTCATGGCATGGTAACAGGCGAAATAGAAGTCAAGCGTGGTTGCAGAGCAATGATTAAAGGTTTAAAAAACTATATCGCGGAAATCACCGCAAACCCAATTTATGAAACGGAATTACATAAAGAAATTGGTGATGGCGTAGGTGTAACAAAATTAAAAGAAAAAAGCACTTAATTAAAGTGCTTTTTTATAATGTTTGTTCTTTTGTTTCTATTTCGTTTAAAAACTTAACCCATTGTTTTGTTAAATCATAACTCTTATAATAATTAATTCCAATGCACGAATCTTCTGTTACATGGAACTCAGGTTGTGGTCCCATAGCACCTGTGAACATTTGTAAATAATATGTGCCATCAAAACTTGGTTTAAATTCACCTAAACCACAATCAAATTTATTGCAAAACTCAGTTATTTGCTCTTTTGTAATATCTTTTAAATTCATATTGCTACCTCTAACACATTTTAACAAAAATTCAGATTTTGTCAACAACTTAAAACCAAAAGGGTTGAAAAATAAAAAAAATTGTATTATAATAATGTATATGGAACTTTTAGCACCCGCAGGGGACAAGCAAAAATTAATTATGGCAATAGAATATGGCGCAGACGCAGTATATCTAGCATCAACTAGATTTGGTCTGCGAACTTTTGCTGGCAATTTTGATTTAGATGAACTAAAAAGTGCAGTTGAATATGCGCACGAGAGAAATGTTAAAGTTTATGTGACAGTTAATATTATTCCGCATGAAAGTGATTTAAAAGATTTACCTGAATATGTAACATATCTTGACAGTATTGGTGTTGATGCTGTGATTTGCGCTGATCTTGGTGTGATATCTATTGTTCGCAGAGTTGCACCAAACCTTGATGTTCATGTAAGCACACAAGCAAACATAACAAACAGTGAAAGTGCAATGGTCTATGTTAATATGGGTGTTAAACGTCTTATTTTAGCTAGAGAGATGACACTTGAGGAAATTAAAGCATTTAGATCTAAAATCCCGCAAGAAATTGAAATTGAAGCATTTGCTCACGGTGCGATGTGTATTAGTTATTCTGGAAGATGTTTGCTCAGCAATTTCTTCACCGGTCGAGATGCGAATCGTGGCGCGTGTGTTCAAGCGTGCAGATGGAACTATGAAATTAGGGAAATTAATAAAGAACAATACTATCCAATTGAAGAAGACACTCATGGAAGTTACATATTAAACAGCAAAGATATGTGTATGATCGACCATCTTGATAAAATGCGTGACGCAGGAATATCTTCAATTAAAATTGAAGGCAGAATGAAAACCGAATATTATGTTGCCAATGTTGTTAATGCTTATCGTATGGCTCTTGATTTCATGGAAAGTAATAAAGAATATAATCTTCCAGAAGAAATTAGAGGGGAAGTTTTTAAATCTAGCCACAGAGATTATAGCGAAGGTTTTTATTTTGGAAAACCGAAAGAGAGTTTAGATAGTTCGCTTCCTATTATGACTCATGATTTTATTGCGGTTGTTTTGGAAGATACAGAAGACGGCAAAACAAAAGTTGAAATGAGGAACAAATTTGGATTAGAAGAGTTGGAATTGTTGTCTAAAGAAAAAAATAATGATATAATAACAGTTGAAAAGATTTTTGATTTGGAAGGAAATGAGCTAGTTGTGTGTAATGTTCCAAAGCAGGTAGTTTATATTGAAACCAACAAAAATCTTAAAAAATTAGAAATATTGAGAAGAAAAAAATGAAAGAAATAAAAAATGTTTTAATTATATATAATCCGTTTTCAATGAAAGGTAAGATTAGTGAGCGTTTGCCACACATTAAGCAAAGACTTCTTTTGAGATTTGAAAAAGTTGATGCAATGGCAACACCTAAAGAAGGTGCTGAAGATTTAGCTTTAACAAATGCTCCTAAATATGACATTATTGTTTCTTGCGGTGGAGATGGAACACTTCATGAAACAATCAATGGTGTTATGAAAAGTGGAAGCCAGCCAATTATTGGAATTCTTCCATTTGGAACTTGCAATGATGTTGCAAGAACGTTTAAAATTCCTTTTGACTTAGATAAAGCACTTGATTGCATTTTAAGGTTAAACACAATAAGTTATGATGTTATGTTTGATGGAAAAGATTATGTAACTTATGCTTTAGCAACTGGATATCTCACTCAAGCAAGTTATGTGGTTCCAAGCAAAGTGAAAAGAAAGATTGGGCGTCTTGCCTATGTGTTTGCTGGACTTAAGTGTTTGTTTAAATTTGACGCGTTGCCTATCACAGTAACTTGTGATAAAGAACGAATTCATGGAAAGTTTGTTTATGCAATGGCTATGAACGGAGAGTCAACAGGTGGATTTAAACTAAATAAAGGCGAAATTATCAACAACAATAAAGTTAAAATTGTTTTAATTAAAAAGAGAAGAGGTTGTTTGTTTACCTTTATTAAACTTTTCTTGTTTGGAATTAAGTCAATTAGAAAGAGTAAAAATGCCATTGTTCGTGAAGTTAGTTCTTTTGAAATTGAAAACCATGCAAATGCACCTTTCACTGCTGATGGTGAAAAATTAAAATTCTTAAAAAAGAAATTTCAAGTTAAACAGGTTTCTAGCATTGTAAAATATTAAAGTTGGTTATTTGAACCAACTTTTTTTAATATAATATTTCATGAATTTAATGGAAGCAAATTTAAACATAAATTGTGTTGTTAGTTCAGTTAATGTTAAAGATGAAAAAACAAAAATTAGATTAATGGAATTAGGACTTATTAAGGGTTGTGTTGTTAAAGTAAACAAAAAAAGCGTTTTAAAGAAAACTCTTCTTATAATTTTTAATTCGACTTGCTTTACTCTTAAGGACAACCTAGCAAGAGAAATTGAGGTGAGTTATGCGTAAGGTGTTGTTGGTTGGAAATCCAAATGTTGGTAAAACAACATTGTTTAATTCTCTTACAAAATCAACAGAGCACACTGGTAATTTTCATGGTGTTACTGTTGAAGAAAAAGGAAAGGTTGTTAATTATGAAAATGAAAAATATGAGTTCGTTGATTTGCCGGGGCTTTATTCGCTTAATTCCTTTTCAGGCGAAGAAGAAGTTGCAAGAAATATTTTATTAAAAAGTGATAGCCAAATTTTAATATTAATGGATGCAAATAGTTTAAGAAAAAATTTATATTTATGCCAACAATTAAATGAAATTGGAAAAAATTATAAAATTTTAATAAATAATTATGATTTTTTTCAAAAAAATGGTAACAAAATTGATTTAAATAAATTAAAAAATAATTTAAACAAAGA
>JAZONT010000096.1:0-2629 GCA_045654665.1 Candidatus Onthoplasma sp. | reverse complement strand
TTATAAGGAGTTTATTTATGAACAAAACACCAGAACAAATTTGGGAAGAGTTTCAAAAAGAATTAGCGAATAACGATAAAAAAGTTCAAGAAGAAATTAACAAAAAAACAGATGAACAAAAAGCAAAAGAATTTGCAAAGTTTATTAAAGAAAACAACTGCAAAGTTATGAAAGGTGGCAAAAATGGAAAATAAAGCTCCTCTTTACTTTGCTATTGATTCTGATGTTTTAAGAACATTGACTTTTGTTGAAACAATTTTAAATAACAATCCAGAAATTGAACTTAGAATCTCTCCTGATCCGCTTCTCAAAAAGTGGTCCGGATATTTCCATAGACTTTATAAAAAAATGCTTAACGATGAGATAAGGCTTGTTATTGTTGATGCAGTTTTCCAAGAAAGCCAACATTCCTTAAGTTTGTTAACATTTATGAAAAAGCATTGTTATTTTCCAAAAATTAATGCTGTTAATTATCAAAGAAAAGCATCTGAAGCAAGACGACTTGCAAATTCTTATTGTGAACCATTTGAAATTGGAGATAGAGAATATTCTGCCCCAATGAAAAAAGTTTTCAATGCAGAAAGTGGAAAATCTTCACCAACCAATGATTGCTACATTATGGCTCAAGCAACTATTGAAGGAGTTCCTTTAATCACAGCAAATGGAAAAGATTTTATTTTTGATGAAAAAGCTGGAACTGAAAACCATACTAGAGCGAAAGGTATTATGAGCATTAATATCGCCAAAGGATATTACAATGCAAAACAAGGTAAATTTAACACTTCAAGACCATTTCATATAAACACAATTGGACCAATGCTAAAGGACGAAGTCTTGAATATAGAAGTTATGGAACCTTTAAACGATTTTGATCTTGGAGATGATTTGATAAGTGAAGATGATTTAAAAATCGAGCAATAAATGCTCGATTTTTTATAACAATATACAAAGAATTCCGCCTTTGCCTTCGTTTACAATTCTTCCAACTGTTTTTCTTAATTTGTTTTGAAGATTTGTTGGCATGCTATTTAATTTTGAATTAATACCTTCATTTACTAAACTCTCAAGAGATTTTCCAAACATGTTTGTTTGCCAAATACCTTGCGGATTGTTTTCAAATTCTTGAAGCAGATATTTCGCCAAATCTTCACTTTGTTCTCTTCCGCCCATAATTGGACTAACTTCTGTTTCCACATTAACTTTCATAATATGCAAACTTGGAGCTTGTGCTTTAAGCCTTACACCACACTGACTTCCAGAACGCACAATTTCAGGTTCTTTAAGTTCCATTTCTTCCATTGTTGGAACAACTATTCCATAGCCATTTTCATCAACGTTCTCTAATGCCTGTTTGATTTTGTCATATTTCTTTTTGGCAAAAGTTAATTCTTTTAAACAATTAACGAGTTCAAAGTCGTCATGAATATCAGTTCCACATTGTTCGCTTAAAACCTTATAAAATAGTCCTTCTTTTGGAACAACTTCAAAAGTTAGTTCACCAGTGCTCATTTCAATGTTAGAGTTTAAAATTGATTCAAAACAATTTGAGTTTTCAAATAGCACTTTGTTTGAGTTGTATTCCCCAATCCTTTCAACATTATTTAAAGCATTGTTAACTTCTTCTAAAATTTCCTTAATAGTTTCATTTTCACTAGATAACGGCTTTAACCATTTTGGCATTTTGATATTAACCACTTCAATTGGGAATTCTTTTAAAATTTCTGTCATAATATTATCAACATCTTCCTTTTTTAATTCATTCACATTCATAACAACAACCGAAATCTCATACTCTTTTTGCAATTTGTTAGCAAGTTGAATTGTTGTTTCATCGTTTGGAACTGCACTATTTAAAACCAAAACAAATGGTTTTTTTGTTTGTTTAAGCTGTTTTATTGTTTCTCTTTCTGCTTGAACATAATTTTGCCTTGGAATCGAACCAAAACTTCCATCGGTTGTGACCGCCACCGCAATTGTTGAATGTTCTTTAATCACCTTTTCAGTTCCAATGCTAGCCGCTTCAGTAAATGGTATTTGCTCACTGCTCCAAGGGGTTTTAACAAGGCGCGGTTTTCCATCAATAACTGCCCCTTCTGCTCCTTCTACCATATAACCAACACTATCAATAAGACGAACTGACATTGTTGTTGAGTTAATCTTGCATTTAACCGCATCCGCCGGCACAAATTGCGGTTTGGTTGTCATGACCATAGGGCCATCACTTGCTTGCGGAAGTTCGTCAATTGCACGTTGTTTATCATGTTTGTTTGTGATGTTATCCACCACAAAATTTTTCATAAAGTTTTGAATAAATGTTGATTTACCGCATCTCACCGGCCCAACAACACCAATGTAAACATCACCATTTGTTCGTTTGGCAATGTCTGAATAGATGCTAGAATTTTTTTCCATTATTTCCTCCAACTTACACTAACTTATGAAAGTTGAAATGAAATTATGACAAAATATCCACACAAAAAAATCCACCATACTATCTGGTGGTTTTCTAAACACAAAAAAGATCTCCTTTAAGGAAATCTTTAATTAAATTCTGAGCCATATTGCTTTAACTTTATTGTTGGCGTTATTGTATATGTTTGATTATGTGTTAAATCAGGAACTGCCATGT
>JAZONT010000095.1:0-2665 GCA_045654665.1 Candidatus Onthoplasma sp. | reverse complement strand
AATGTTATTTTTGTTTCAGGAACAGATTGCTATGGCTCACCAGCTTTGGAAAGTTATAGAAAACTCAAAGAAACAACAGGTTTCAATGGAACATTAACAGACTATGTTGAAAGCAATCACATTAAGCAGGCAGAAATTTTTAAAAAATATGAAATCGATTTCAATGGCTTCTATGCTTCAGCACTTGGCAGAGCAAAAGAAATCCACGAAGAAGTTTGCGCAGACTTCTTAAACAAGTTAGTTTCAGCAAACATGGTTAGCAAACATTCATCTTTGCAGTTTTATGATAGAAAATTCAACACTTTATTGAATGGTCGCCAAGTTGTTGGGAAATGCCCTATTGAAGGTTGCACAAGCGAACATGGTTATGCTGATGAATGTGGTTTGGGTCATCAGTATCTTCCTCAAGATTTAATTGAGCCTATTAGCGCATTGAGTGGTGAAACACCTGAACTTATTAAAATTGAAAATCTTTATTTTGATTTAGATAAATGTATTCCTTTGTTAAGTGATTGGATTGCTTCTATTGAAAAAGAAAAAGACACTCCTTCATTTATGACAAAAGAAATTAAAGAGTTTTTTAAACTTCCTGAAATCTACATTAAACGTTCATATGCAAGCCAGTTAGAAGAATTGAAAAACAATTTGCCTCCATATGAAGATATTAGTGCAAGCGATAAAGCTCCAAGCATAACAATTCAATTCAAAACTTTAACCGAGCGTGAAAAGGCGTGTGAAGTTTTATCTCAAAATGGAATAAGGTATAGAACAGGAAAAACTTTAACACCTTTCCGCTTATCTGGTGACATTTTTTGGGGTGTTCCTTGTCCTGAAGTTGAAGGACTTAAAAATCAAACATTTTATGTTTGGCCTGAAAGTTTATTTGCGCCAATTTCATTTAGTAAAACATATCTAGAAAGCATTGGAAAAGACAGTGAAGAATGGAAAAAATATTGGTGTTCACCTCACGGAAAAGTTTACCAATTTTTAGGTGAAGATAACTTGTATTTCTATGGCCCGGCTCAACAGGCAATGTTCTTATATTACAATCAAGAGCCTAAAATCAAAGCAGAAGAAGGAAAACTTCAAATCACAAAAATCAATCCAATAAAATCAATTTTATACTTAAATCAAAAAGCAAGTTCATCTGGATCAATAAAACCACCTATGGCAGAAGAGTTTTTGAATTACTACACACCTGAACAATTTAGAATGCATTTCTTGGCAATGAATTTAACAAATAACAATGTTAGTTTAATGCCAAAAGCATTTAATCCAAATCCAACTGATGAAATTGACCCTATGGTTAGAGAAGGAAACTTACTCACAAATGTTTATAATCGTATTTTACGAACAGTTTTCTATTCAACTCAAAATAATTTTAACGGAATAATTCCTGTGGCTGAAATAAGCGAAGAAACAATGAAGATTTGTGAAAAAGCAATTCTGGATGTTGAAATGTTTATGAACGATAAAAAGTTCCACCAAGTTTACAATACTTTAGATGTGTTTATTAGAAATATTAATAAATATTGGGTTAAAGAAGTTAACGGCGCAGATGAAGAAAAAATGAAATCACTTATTGCAAACACTCTTCAAATGATATTTGTTGCAAACACTCTTCTTCATCCTATTGCTCCTAGCGGAACTGAAAATGTTGCAAATTATATTGGTCTTGATAAATCTCTTTGTTTTAATTGGCAGAACATTTTTGGAAAATTTTACGATGTTTTAATTAAAGATAGAGCATTAAAACTAATTACCTTAAAAGAAAAAGAAGATTTCTTTGTTCGCCACCCATATCAAATTGAAGAAATGTTAAAAGAACAAGAAGGTAATCGTTAATCGATTATCTTTTTTGTTTTACTTTTGACTGTTTTGTGTTATAATACATATATATGAATTCTTATAAATTTAGACATTTAAAAAATGTTTTAAGCTCAATTTTTGTTGTGCTTATATTTTTTTGTTTGTTCTTAACTTTGATTAATATAACATTTAACTTATTATATTCCAAAACGCAGGTTAGGGGTTACTCAATGCAACCAACACTAAACTCAAACGTAACTCAGCCAGACATTGAAGGTGACACAATTTATATTAACAAATACGCAAACATAAATAGAAACGATATTGTTGTTGCAAAGGTTAATTGGTATGAACATTATATTATAAAAAGACTTGTTGGTGTTCCTGGCGATAAAATTGAAATCAAAGATGAAAACACACACTATGCTTTATACGTAAATGATAATTTGCTTTACACAAAAGAAAAAACCGGTGATGGAAGCAGCTTAAATAAAACAGGAACAAACGGTTATTATTCTAGATATTTAGATTTCCTTAACAATGACAAATATCAAAGCATTGTCGTTAATGAATTTGAAAATAGTTATATCCTTCTTGGCGCAAACGATTATTTTGTTATGGGTGACAATTGGGGGCACACAACCGATAGCATTGAAAAGGGGCCAATCAAAAGAAATGAAGTTATTGGTAAAGTTGATTTGATTATTGATGCAACAAACACTAACCCATTTGCACCAACCAAATATTTTTTAAAAAAATTATTTTCTTAAAAATTTATTTAAATTAAAGAAAAATACGCAAAAAATACTTAAATTTGCGTATTTTTTTATATTTTAAAAAAATTATTTTAAATATT
>JAZONT010000094.1:0-4422 GCA_045654665.1 Candidatus Onthoplasma sp. | reverse complement strand
AAGTGAATTTAATTTAAAAGATATTCAAGAATTTGTTTTTGCTTGTGAAAAAGAAAACAAAAAACCAATTTTAAATCTTCCAATATTTGCATTGAAAGAAGATATTGAATTATTGAAACATATTATTGAAGAAACAAACGTTGCCGTTGTTGTGAACAATCTTTATGCGTTAAATTTTGATGCTGAAAAAATTATTGGTGGTGGCATGAATGTTTATAATTCTTATTCGGCAAGATATTTTGGATTACCATACATTCAAGCGGAAGGCGACAATTTTAAAATGCCATATATGACATTAAGGCATTGCCCAATGAAAGCAAACCTTAATGCAACATGTGCTAACTGTCCATATAAAGAAGGATATGAATATGTTATGCAAAATGGAAAAAGATTTAAACTTAGAAGAATTAAAATGAGTTCTTGCACGTTTGAATTAAGAGATTAACAGAAAAAGGAACGGACTAAATTGTCAGTTCCTTTTTTGTTGCTTTTTCAAATTCTTGAATTAGTGTTGGGAAATATTCTTCAAAATCTTTATAATCATTTATATTTGAATAATAATTTTCTATTAACTGTAAGCATATAGGAAGATATTTAAAACCAACAGAAAGTTGGAAATCTAATTTTTTATCATAAGCCTGCATTGCTTCAGGGGTTTTTATTATATGTTTCAAATAAAACAACTCCAATGCTCTTATAATATGTTCATTAATAATGGTTTCAACATTTCCATAAGCTCGGCTACACATTTGTTCCCATATGTCTGCAAAAGCATTTTCATTTATGGTTGAGTGTTTGCTTGTTAATGGATTGATTATGCTGTGACTAAATTCATGCAAGGCAAGTGTTCCAAAATCTATGTCTGTTATAAAAGTTAAATCTTTTTTTTGGTTCCTTTTTAAACCTAAATTTGAGTAGGTGGTATCTTTATGATTAGAACCGAAATTTCCATTTGTTGTGTAAGGTAATAAATTTATAACAAACCTAATTTTAGAAATGTCCATTTTATAAAAATTTGCAATAAATTCCACAACTTTTTCAACGTCAACCTTTGAGTTAGTTTCTTCAATAATTTCATCATAAAAAGATATATTTGAGTTGTAATATTCTTCAAAATTTATTGTTTGGGCAAAGTTTGGTAATTCGTTTAAGAAATCTATAACTAATTGAGATTTTTTTAATCTTGTTTCAAAGGGGTATTCATCAAGTTGATTAAATGTGAAATCTTGATTCAATTGTAAAAACAAAGAAACAGGTGCGTCATATCTAAAGTTTAACTCTTCAAAAATTTGATTTAAAAGTTTTACCGCCTTTTCAGTTTTGTATTGAGAAAAATTTGAAAAAATTTTTTCTCTATACTCTTTGTTACCGCACTCTTCTATTAGAAATCCATAGTTTTTATTATAGTCACTAATCAAAAGCAGTATGCCAAGAAGTTCTGTTCTTCTATCCACCGAGATTAAAATATTGTTCATAAACACTCCTTTAGTGTATTATAACACAAGCAAAAAGATGTTGCAATAATAAGCAAAAATTATATTTTTAAAAATTTTTCCTAAAAATATTGACAAAAGAAAAAATATATGGTAATAATATAAAGTATGCAATGCATAAATTAAATATTGATATCGCGGGATGGAGCAGCTCGGAAGCTCGTCGGGCTCATAACCCGAAGGTCGTTGGTTCAAATCCAACTCCCGCAACCAGTTAAAAAGAAAAACGAACCATAAAGGTTCGTTTTTTATCTTTAAAATTTATATATATTTAATATACAAAAACAAAGAAAAGCACCAGTTAAGGTGCTACTATATCTTTAAAGTTCTATTTTCAACTTCTTCCATTGTTTGATAAACTAATGCTTCAATTGTTTGCTTTGGAATTTCGGCGTTTAATTTTTGGTTAAATTTTTCGAAATCTTTTAAATACATTTGAGATTCTAAATATTCACCAAACAATTCATCAAGCAAATTAAAAATTGAATTTTGTTGAACAATGCACAAGTTTAGACCTCTTTCAATTGCACTTTGAGTTAAAATTGATTTGTGAGAAGCAACATTTCTTATCATAACTCTAAAACATTCAATTTTTAAAATTAATTCGTGAAGTTTGAGATATATTTCGTTTTTATTTAAGTTTGTGTTTATGCTTTGAACAAAAGTGAGAATTTCTTCTTTAAGCTTATTTGTTGTTGGTAATTTAATGCTCTCATCGGTGGTTCTATCAACAAATGTTAAGTCAAACAATGATCCAAGTTGAAAGTTTTGATTAATTTTAAGATTGTGGTAATTAAAAACCTTAGAATTTAAATTTATTATGTTTTCAATTAATTCAAGTTCGTCACAATCTTTGGTTGTTTCACTATTTTGATATTGTTTTAAATTTTCCAATTTTTTGTCTGTGCTTCTTGGAGTTTTTCCTTCAATCATTTTTTTAACAAATGAGTTTAAAATTTGAACATGTTTTTCTTGATTTATTTTAGATATTGAAACACCTAAACTTATATTATTTGCCAAATTATTGAATTTTTGCAGTTTTTCCAAGGATAGTTTATTTATTAATTTCAAAATCAAACTTGATTGAGCTTCAATTTCGCAATTTAAATTTTGTTGTTTTTGTTTATGCATTTCAACAACAAATATTTGGTGCAAAATTTCTTCCAAGTATTTATCTAAGTTAACAACACAGGAAGAATAGTCAACCAAATAAGATTCTTTAAACTTGTTTAATTCATCATCTAATTCTTTTAAAGCACCTTCAGTTATTGTGTTAATTTCTTCTTCTGGTGTTGTTAAATTTAAGTTGGAAATAATGTTTTTCAAAACTGTTTTGCGTTTTGCTATAGATTTTTCTTGTTTTTTTATTGATCGTTTAATTTCGTCTTTTGAAGCATCTCTTTTCAAGAAATATGACATTATTCCCTCAGAGTATATTGATGATTCAGATTTTTTTGTTGACAAGAAAATTCTTGGATGTTTATTAAAATAATTTTTGAAAAATTCAACATAATTCATTTTAGATAAATCAATTTCATCTTCATTTAAAATGCTAAGATACACCCGCAAACTCTCTTCAAATCTTTCCTTCATGTTTTGAGAAATTAAATCTCTTAGTTTGGTTGCTTCTTTAAGATATTGCTTTGCTTGTTCTTTATTCTTTTTTGAGGCGTTGTAATATGTTGCATCTCTGGTTGTGTTTGCTTCTTCAAGGTAGTGTAATTCAAGATAACATTGAACAAGTCCGAAATATGATTCGGCCAAAATTCCAATATTTTTGCTTATAACGGGAGCGACAATACAAAAAGAATAATACCTAATTGCTTTTTGGATATCTTTAGCAACTGGGTGACCCGTTTTATAAATATCGGCTAAACAGAATTTTGCATATAGGCTTCCCAAGTCTGCTGCTTTTGTGTAATATTTAACACAATCTTCAGGTGTAAATTCTTCACATAAGCCATTTCTAGCGATTTGACCTAACATACACATTGCATTTAAGTTTCCAAATTCAGATGCCTTTTTTAAATATTTAACACCTTGAGCTATGTTAGGAGTTCCATTTAATCCCTGAAGGTATATTTTTGCCACATACATCATTGCTTGAATATTATTTTGTTTTGCAGCCATAAGAAAAATTTCTAATGCTATGTGAGGGTTTTTATAAGCACTAGAGTTTCTAAAATATTTGATACCTAATTTAACTTGTTCTTCAGCTGATAAGGTTTTTGCTTTTTCCACATCAGCAATGGATTTTGCATATTTGTCAATAATTCTTTTTCCCATGTTGAAATGTTAACACACAACGCATAAGTTGTCAATATGAAAATTTTGAAAAAACAATTTAGAATTGTTGAAATTTTTGCAAGAAAAAAGCCAGCATCTTGCTAGCTTTTTATATTAAAATAAATCATCATCGTCATCGTCGTTATCGCCAACTTTCTCAGCCATTTGAGTATTTCTTGCTTTAATATCATAGAATAAACCTTGTTCATCAAAGTGTTTAAATCCAACATATGAATCGGTTGCTCTTGTTAAATCAAAGCAAGGACTTTTAACTTGGAAGTAAGGTGTTACAGTTGTTTTTAATGCTGCATTTGGAGTGAATGTTTTAATACAGATTTTACCCTCATCTCTAAAAGTCATCAATTCTTCAGGATAAGCAATAGGACGAGATTGAACTTGGGTGCTTGTTGATTTGCTTTCTTTTCCGTCTGCGCCTGTTGATTTATTTTCATTTGTGATAACGATTGTTTTCTTTCCTAGAAGCTCACTAAATTCTTTGTTTGTTGTTGTGTCTTCTGAAGCGATGTAAACTTGAATTGGACAGTTATCTTTAATGATTTTACCTTCATCTTGACCATAAACTTGATATAACTGGCTATATGATTGAACACAAAGTTCGAAGAATATTCCACGACTTCGACCT
>JAZONT010000093.1:0-8476 GCA_045654665.1 Candidatus Onthoplasma sp. | reverse complement strand
AAACATAATATTATTAGAAAATTGCTTCTTAAACAATTAAATTTTTTTAATCAACATTAACTCCCTTTTTAAATTCTTTTTGTGTTAGGAAATAAAATAATAGAATTGCTAAAGAGTAGACAATAATTCCAGTTAACATTATGCTTAAAAATGTGGTGTTAGAAAGTATTAATGTTTTTGATGCTAAATCAACTTTATTGATTGCTAAAACGATAATCATAATTGTTGCAAGAATTGTTAAGGCAAGAAAAGAAAACACAGTTGTTAATAAGAATGTTTTTAAAACTCTTTTTTCTTTGGCTCTATATGCAATAATAATTGAGAAGAAAATGATTGAGATAAACATTAAGAATTCAACAACGACCAATATTATGAACAATGCTAAAACCAGAGCTATTGAAAAGTTGCCAACAATCATTGTTGATAGTAAGATTTTTAATGTTTTAAATATTGTTGGTGACACAAACCTTATTAAAAGCGATGCTATTAAGGTTAAAAATCCCAAAGTAATTTCAATAATTGCGGTTAAAAATTTTGAATTAACGAGTTGTTTTTTTGTGACAGGCAGAGTGTGAGTTAAATATGCTTCATCACCATATAATGATTTGGTGAAATTTAAAAAATTTCTTAAGAACGGATGAAGAATAACATTTACTAGTAGAGCATAGAAAACTGAATCGAAGAAAATAGTTAAAATTTTAAAGAATAAAACACTTTCACCAAGTTCCTTGCAACCTCTTGCTAGTCCTGAAACTGCAAGTGTGGAAACAAACAAAATCCACATCCAACTTAAATCTTTTTTGAGGTCTTTTTTTAGTAATTTACAAAACATAGAACTTCCTCCTGAAAATTTCATCAATGGTTGCCTTTTCTTTTTTGCGAAGTTTATCTGCATTTTCATGAAGAACAATTTCTCCATTATCAATCATAACAACTTCATCTAAAATTGGCTCAATATCGGCAATCATGTGAGTTGAAATAAATAGGGTGGCATTTTTATCAAAGTTTTTTAATATTGTTTTTAAAATGTAATCTCTGCTTGCCGGATCAACGCCACCAAGAGGTTCATCTAAAATATATATTTTTGCACGCCTGCTCATAACAAGAACAAGCTGAACTTTTTCTTTCATTCCTTTGCTCATTTTGCTTAGACGCATTTTTTTATCTAATTGTAAGTCAGTTAAAAGATTTTCAGCTTTAGCTTTATCAAAATCTTCATAAAAGGTTTCAAACAACTTGATTGTATCACTAACTTTTAAACTTGTGTCTAAATAAGTTCGCTCAGGAAGATATGAAACAAGTTTTTTAGTTTCAGGTGAAATTTGTTTTCCATCAACTAAAATCTGTCCACTAGTTGGTGTTAGCAAATCGTTTGCTAGTTTAAAAAGTGTTGATTTTCCACTTCCGTTTTTGCCCAAAAGTCCAATTATTTTATTAGATTCAATTTTTAAATCGATGTTTTTTAAAACTTGTTTTTCGCCAAAACTTTTGTTAATTGATTTATATTCTAATATAACACTCATTTTGTCTCCTTTAAATATTATTTACTTGATTTGTTCTTTGCATCAAAAATTTCATCAACGAATTTAGTGTAGTCATCAAATTTTGCAATGGCTATTCCTTTTTTAGTATCGCCAAATAAAATCAAACTATCACCAGTTTTGATATTGAAGATTTCTCTTGCTTCCTTTGGAATAACAATTTGACCTTTATCTCCTACTTTTGCTGTCCAAATAAATTTATCTTGTTTCATTTTTACCACCTTTCCAACTTTTCCAACAAATAATACCGCAAAAATATAGGGAATGTCAAGTAATTAAATTCAAATTAAAACATAAAAACATTATATTTGCAAAAAATAAATCAAAGGAGAAAAATTATGGCTTATTCTTATAAAGGTGCAATAACATTTGGATTGGTTTACATTCCAATAACATTGTCTTTGTGTGTTAAAGAACATGATATTGGTTTTAATATGCTTGAGAAAAAAACAAAATCACGAGTTAAATATAAAAAAACTTGTGTTGATTGCAATGATAAAACGGTTAAAAACGAAGATATTGTTAAAGGATATCAATACGAAAAAGGTAAGTATGTAATTTTCACTGATGAAGATTTTGAGAAAATCAAAACACCAAAAGATAAAAATATAACAATTGAGCAATTTGTTAATCTTGATGAAATAGATCCTGTTTATTTTGATAAAGCTTATTATGTTAAACCAACAGGTGCTGATAAAGCTTATCAAGTTCTTTTAAAGGCAATGGAAAGCGAGAAAAAAGCAGGGATAGCTAAAACAGTTTTGGGAACAAAAGAAACTCTTTTATTGTTAAGAGCAAGAAATGGGAAAATGCTTGCTAACACACTTTATTTTCAAAGTGAAATTCAATCAGCACCAGAAATTGAAAAAACTAAACTTACAAAACAAGAAATTGATTTGGCAAAAAATTTAATTAATCAAATGAGTTCGAAGTTTGAACCTGAAAAATATAGGGACGAATATCACATTAAACTTCAAAAAGCAATAAAAAGAAAGATCGCAGGTAATGATATAGTTGAAGAAAAAGAAGAAAAACAGCAAGTTAGAATTATTAACCTTATGGAAGCATTACAAAAAAGTTTAAAAACTGAAAAACCTAAAAGAAAGGTGCAATAATGAGTTTGGTTGAATATAAGAAAAAAAGAAATTTCAAATCAACAAACGAACCAAAAGGTAAAATAAAAAGAGGTAAAACAAATAAGTTTGTTGTTCAGTATCATGAAGCACGAGCAAAGCATTATGATTTTAGGTTAGAACATAATGGGGTTTTGATTAGTTGGGCAATTCCTAAAGGTCTTTCAACTGATCCTAAAGATAGACGTTTGGCTGTTCATGTGGAAGATCACCCACTTGAATATGCTAACTTTGAAGGAATAATTCCAAAAGGTAATTATGGCGCAGGAACGGTTGAGATTTTTGATTCGGGAAGTTACGTTGCATTAGAAGATATGGAAAAGGGATTAAAAAAAGGTCATATTAAAATTTTTTTAAAAGGTAATAAATTAAAAGGTGCTTGGTCGCTGATTAAATTTAAAGACGATAATTGGTTTGCAATTAAAATAGATGATGAGTTTGTGAAAAGTCAAACTGAAAAAAGTGCAACACTTCCTTTTAAATCGGCCACAGTTCAACTTGCAACTTTAACAGAAAAAATCCCTTCATCAAAAGGTTGGATTTTTGAAATTAAATATGATGGATATAGAATTCTATCATTTGTTGAAAACGGAAAAGTCAAGATGTTCACACGTAATGGTATTGATTACGCTAAAAAATTGAGCACGGTGGCGGATAGTTTGAAAAAGATTGATCAAGAATCTTTTGTTGTGGATGGTGAAATTGTTAGTTTTGATGAATCTGGAAAAAGTGATTTTGGACTTTTGCAAGCTTGTTTAAAAAATAACACAAATAATCTATATTACTGTGTTTTTGATTTGTTGGCTTTAAATGGTGAAGATTTAAGAGATATTCCATTAATTGAACGGAAAAAGAAACTTGAAAGGTTATTGTTTAAAGCGAAAGAAAATATTATTTATTCTTCTCACACAAACAAAGGTAAAGAAACTTTTGAATTTGCTAAGGAAAATTATTTAGAAGGCATAATTGCAAAGAAAGAAAAATCAAAATATATTGGAAAAAGAACAGAAGATTGGTTGAAAATTAAATGTTATTTGAGGCAAGAATTTGTTATTGCTGGATTTACTACGAGTGAAAAGAATTCAGTGCTTAGCGCGTTAATTTTAGGTTATTATGAAAACAATAAATTGAAATTTATTGGAAAAGTTGGAACAGGATTTAGTGAAAAAGATAAAAAAGAACTGGTGAAAATTTTTAAAAGATCAATAGTTGATAAATGTCCATTTGCAATCGAGAAAAAAATAAAAAACGTTGTGTGGTTAAAGCCAAAATTTGTTGCTGAAATTCAGTTTGCGGAACTTACCAAAGATAATTTGTTAAGACAACCTAGTTTTATTGCACTAAGGGAAGATAAAGATGTAAAAGATGTTGTTTTGGAGGAAATATGGAAAAAATAAAAATAACAAACCCTAATAAGATTGTTTTCCCCAAATCAAAAATAACAAAACTTGAAGTTGTTAATTATTATATTGAAATTGCAAACGAGATGTTGCCATATGTGGAAAACCGACTACTTAGCGTTATACGCTGTCATGAAGGGATTAAGGGAAGTTGTTTTTATAAAAAGCATCCAACAACTGATAAAAATATGGTTAACATTAAAAAAGTTGATGGTGAAGAATACTTTTATATTAATTCAACTCAACAATTAATTTTTCAAGCTCAAATGGGAACAATAGAGTTTCATGTTGGTGGAAGCAAAGTGGATAAAATTAATAAACCTAATATTATGGTTTTTGATTTGGATCCGGATGAAAAGTTGTCCTTATTAAAATTAAGAGATGCGGTTTTAAAATTAAAAGAAACGCTTGATGAATTAGGGTTAAAATCTTTTTTAAAAACAAGTGGTGGAAAGGGTTATCATGTTGTTATTCCTTTTAGTGAAACAAAAAATTGGAAAATTTTTCATAACTTTTCTGAAAAAATTGCAGTTTTGTTGGAAAACAAACATCCAGAAATTTTCACAACAAATATAAGAAAAGTTGAAAGAAAAAATAAAATTTTTATTGATTTTCTTAGGAATAGTAAAAGTTCAACTTGTGTTGCTCCATTTTCATTAAGAGCCAGAGAAAACGCAACCATTTCAATGCCAATAAGGTGGGAAGATCTAAATAAAATTGATCCTAATGAAATTACAATAAAAAATTATAAAGATTACTTAAGTAATGCATGGGATGAATTTTTTAAAGTGAAACAAACATTATTTTAATTGTTTTTGTTTTATTTTATGATATTATATAAATATGAAAAAGATTAATGATAAAAAATTTTTTCAACAAAACACAATTGTGCTTGCTAAAAGTTTAATTGGTAAATGGATTGAAACAAACATAAATGGAAAAACTGTTAGAGCTCAAATCAGTGAAACGGAAGCTTATTTGGGAGTTGAAGATAGTGCTTGCCATAGTTATCATGGGAAAAGGACAAATAGAACAGAAACTATGTTTATGGAAGGTGGAACAATATATGTTTATTTGTGTTATGGAATGCATTATCTTTTAAATATAGTAAGTTCAAAAAAAGATATTCCCGAAGCGGTTTTAATTCGCGCATTGGTGGAAGCAAAAGGCCCAGCCAAAGCAACAAAATATTTAAATATAAATAAAGATTTAAATGGGGAAAGCATTGTTGATAATCAAAAAATTGCAATTTTTGATGATGGACAGAATTATTCACATATTTCAGCCAAAAGGGTTGGAATAAACTATGCTTTGGAAAAGGATCAAAATGCAATGTTGAGATTTATATTGGTGTGTGATAATATTTGAATATTTTAATGCAATAAGAACTTCAATTTGATTTATATTGTGTTAAAAAACCACTGTGATTTCAGTGGTTTTTTGTATGAGAAAACCACCAGATAATCTGGTGGTTTTTTATTTTTAAACAAATTAAATTTAAATAACAAAACAAGACAAAATTTTATTTGCCTTTTTCTTTGTTTTAATATATAATGCAAATATGAAAGGATACACACCGCCGGCAGAAGGATTTTTTGTTGGAAGTTTGGAAATTAAGTTTTACGGTTTAATTATGGCTGTTTCAATGCTTTTAGGAGTTCTTCTTGCTTGCAAACTTGCAAAAAAACGCGGAATCAAGAGTGATGATATTTTCATGCTTGCTCTTATCGTTTTGCCATGCGCAGTGGTTGGTGCTAGGCTTTATTATTGCATTTTTTATGAAGATAACTACACATTTTTAAGATTATTAAACATAAGAGAGGGTGGCCTTGCAATTTACGGTGGGGTTATCGGTGGAGCTATTGGAATTATTATCTTTGCCTTAATTAAAAGAGATTGGAAAATTATTTTTGTTCTTATGGATGTTTGTGTTCCGTGTTTGATTTTAGGGCAAGCCTTAGGTCGTTGGGGAAATTTCTTTAACCAAGAAGCTTATGGAAATTTGATAACAAATGAAAAACATCAATTCTTTCCTTATGGAGTTTTTATATCTAAACATGGTATAAATTCATGGTTTCAGGCAACATTCTTTTATGAAAGCATGTGGAACTTAATTGGTCTTGGAATCTTACTTTTTGTTTATTCTAAATCTAACCTAACAGGAACAACCACAGCATGTTATTTAATTTGGTATGGAATTGGAAGAACATGGATTGAAGGATTGAGAAGTGATAGCTTGTATTTAGGTTCAACAGGAATAAGAGTTTCACAATTATTGAGTATTTTGTTGATAATAACAGGTGTTGCTGTGTTTGCAATTAATGTTTATAGGTATATTAAATTAAAGAAAGGAAAAACAAATGGGTAAGAAGTCAAAAATTTTATATTATTCAGTGCTGTTTGTTAACTTGGGGTGTTTTATTTTAGATTTAATTCCAGGTTTAAAATTTCCATTTTTTAGAATAAGCTTCGCCATTTCATTAATATTAATCGGTCTGCTTTTAGTTGTTAGAGCAATAAGTTTGAAACTAGATAGCAGTTTGTTTATCGGGGTTTTATTATTCTGCTTTGGCATATTAAACATGATTAACTATTTTGGTCAAGACAAATGGCTAACAACTCTTCAAATCGTGCCATATTATTTATTTTCAATAGCATTGGCAAGTTTAATAACTGGGCTATATTTTAAAGAAAAATTACAATTCAAATTATTCATTTTATTCCTTGGGTTTGGTCTTATCACTTTACTTTTTACTCAAAGATTGCTAATATTAGGTTGGTATATTGGAATAATGATTTCATGGTTTGTTGTTTATTTTGTGGCAAATATTATTATAGTTAAGAAAAGGAGAAGGTAATGGAAAAACGAGAAGATTCATCTAAAATTGCTGAACTTGAAGCTCAAATTAGAGAACTTAAAATGGCAAATAATCGCCTGAGAGCTCAGGTTGATGAATATAAAAACAAAGAACAGACCATTTCAAGTGCCATCATTGCCAGCATTGACCATGCAAATCAATTGGAAGCAAGCAGAAAAAAACTTTATTCATTAGATATTCAAAGAAGCAGATTAATGTATTTAAGAATGGAACAAATTATTAATGAACTTTATCGCAAATATCCAGAACTAAAAAAAGATCAAAACCTTAAAGATATGAGCCAAAAATTTAAATCTATGGTCTTTAATGATTTGAGCGAAAAAAGCGTTGATCCAATTTCTTTTGACATAAAAAAACAACCTGTTGTTGATGACCCAATTAAAAAATTATTGAGAAACATAATAGATTGTTTTGATCACAAAAAAGTTGGTGGAGATGAAAAACGCGGAGGTCCAACCGATCAACTTATGGAAAATGTTTCTTCTAGCGGTTTTGATTTTAAAGAAGCTCTCAATCCAACAATGGAGTTGGAAGAAATTTTAAAAGTTTTCAATCTTGGAACAAATCCAAAAAAATCTTCAACATAAAACGGCCAAGTGTCGTTTTTTTTAAAATTTAACACAAACTAATAAAAATATTTGCTAAGTATTTAAATTTTTTATATAATAAAAACAACAAAAGGGGAGAAATGGCATTTTTTAAGAGAAAAAGTGTGATAATAACAATTTGCGTTCTTGTTGCAACGTTTGTTTTTTCTGCGGTTTCCCTAATTGCCGTTAATGCTTTTCAAAAGAATAAACGTCAAGCAAATCTTATAGTTGATGCGGCTTACACTTATGATGATTATAGTACACCCTTCACAAGTAATACCGATTCAAATTACACAAGCAACTCTAGTTTTTATATCACAACTCCACAAGGCTTAATTAACTTCTCAATTTCTGTTGCATATGGCTGTACTTTTGAAGGTAAAAAAGTTTATTTGTCTAATGATATAGACATGGATGGTCATAATTTTCCACCTATTGGGGGTTCTATGAATGGCAACACTTATTACGGTGAGTCCTACTATTTCATTGGGGAATTTAACGGTCAAGGATTTACCGTTTCAAATATAATAACAGAAATTGAAGATACTGGAGTTGGAGATAGTTATGGAATTGGTTTTTTTGCAGCACTTTCGTATCGTGCAATTGTTAAAAACTTAAGAATTAAAAATTTCAATGTTAAGATAAATGACAATGATGGATATGCGTATGTTGGAGGAATAGTTGGTCGTGTGATGGATGATCGCGGCTATAGTGAGACTATTAAAATAGAGAATTGTGCAGTGGATGGCTTTAAAATAGATAGTTTAGTGAAAGATTCATACTATGCTGGCATTTTCGGTTTTGCATATGGAAATGGTGATGGAACAGTTAATGTTCAATTAACAAACATATTATTAAAAGATTTCACAACAACAGGTGATGGGTGCACATCTAATAGGTCTTTTGTTAATAGCATTTCTTGTTCAGCAATGT
>JAZONT010000092.1:0-17199 GCA_045654665.1 Candidatus Onthoplasma sp. | reverse complement strand
ATAAATGACAAATTTTAACTTTTAAGAAGAAAAATAAATTAAATGGCAAGAATTTATTAAAAAGGTGATTATATGTTAGAAAACATTGTTATTAAAGGTGCAAAAGAAAACAATTTGAAAAATATTAGTTTAACCATTCCTAAAAATAAGTTGGTTGTTTTTTCTGGAGTTAGTGGTTGTGGAAAATCTACGCTTGCTTTTGACACAATCTTTGCAGAAGGTCAAAGAAGATATATGGAAAGTTTATCAAGTTATGCTCGTCAATTCTTAGGGCAAATGAACAAACCAGATGTTGAGAGTATTGATGGTCTAAGTCCAGCCATTTCAATTGACCAAAAATCAACAAACAACAATCCGCGTTCAACAGTTGGAACAATCACAGAAATTTATGATTATTTACGTCTTCTTTTTGCAAGAATTGGAAAGCCATATTGCCCAAAATGTGGAAAACCGATTACAGTTCAAACAATTGATCAAATTGTTGATAGAGTTATGGAAATTGAAGATGGTGCTAAAATGCTTATCATGGCACCAATTGTGAGAGATCAAAAAGGAACACACGAAAAAACTCTTGATGCATTAAGAAAAGATGGCTTTGTTCGTGTTATGGTGGATGATGAGGTTTATTCACTTGATGATAACATTGTTTTGGAGAAAAATAAACGCCACAATATTTATGTTGTTGTGGATAGAATTGTTAAAAAAGAAGGTGTTATTTCTCGTTTAACTGAATCTGTTGATAAGTGTTTGCAAATGGCAGATGGATTGGTTATTGTAAATGCGAACAACGAAAATAAATTATATAGTGTTAAATATAGTTGTGTTGATTGTGGAATTTCAATTCCAGATATTGAACCAACTTTGTTTAGTTTTAATAATCATGCGGGGGCTTGTCCAAAATGTGGCGGACTTGGTTATGTTATTAAGATTGGTGAAAATTCAATCGTTAAAAATGACCGCCTTTCAATTAATGAAGGTGCGTTATCTGTTATGGGATTTAATATTGATGCAACAGGTGTTACTAAAAAGGCATTAAATAAACTTGCGCATGTTCATGGTTTTACACTTGACACACCATATTATAAAATTCCAAAAGAAGCAAGAAATATTTTAATTAATGGTGAAATCGGTGATGCAGAAAAAATTGCACCAAATTTAAATCAATATTTAACGCATAAAGATATGCTATTTATGGGAATAATTCCTGATTTATTAAGACGTTTCCAAGAGAGTTCAAGTGAATATGTTAAAGAAGAAATTTATAAACTAATGAGTGAAGATACTTGCCCTGAGTGTTTAGGAAAACGATTAAACCCAAGCGCACTTTCAATTAAAATTGAAGGTAAGAGCATAGCGGATGTTTGCGAAATGTCAATCAGCAAAATGTTTGCATTTATTAAAGATTTAAAGTTAACTAAAACAGAAAAAGTTATTGCTGAAAGCATTATAAATGAAATTAGTTCAAGATTATCTTTCCTTATTAATGTTGGTTTAACATATTTATCACTTTCAAGACGTGCTGGAACTCTTTCAGGTGGTGAAGCGCAAAGAATTCGATTAGCAACACAAATTGGTAGTGGACTTAGTGGTGTGTTATATATTCTGGATGAGCCAAGCATTGGTCTTCATCAAAGAGATAATGACCGACTTATCGACACTCTTAAAAACCTTAGAGATTTGGGAAACACCCTTATTGTTGTGGAACATGATGAAGATACTATTCGTGAAGCGGACTACATTGTTGACATTGGGCCAAAAGCAGGTGTTCATGGTGGTGAAATCGTGGCTCAGGGCAGCGTTCAAGATTTAATTGATGCGCCAAATTCAATGACTGGTAAATTCTTATCTGGTGAAATGAAAATTGAAGTTCCAACAAAAAGAAGAGAAGTTAAAACAGAATTTATTCGTCTTCTTGGTTGCCGTGAACACAACATTGAAGATTTGGATGTTGCAATACCAAAAGGTGTGCTCACTTGTGTTACAGGTGTTAGCGGAAGCGGAAAATCAACATTGGTTAATGACATATTTTATACGGCAGTATTTAATAAAATTAACCGCAGAGATCAAGATAAGAATATTGCTGAAATTCTTGGCATTGATGAAATAGATAAAGTTATTCAAATTGACCAAACACCAATTGGAAGAACGCCAAGAAGCAATCCCGCAACATATTCTGGCGTATTTACAAAAATTAGAGAGTTGTTTGCGTCAACTCCAAGTGCAAAAGAAAAAGGTTTTGATATTGGAAAATTTAGTTTCAATGTTGAAGGTGGCAGATGTGAGGCTTGCTCAGGTGACGGATTAAAACGACTTAGAATGTATTTTATGGCAGATGTTTTTGTTCCATGTGAAGTGTGCGGTGGAAAGCGTTATTCTCGTGAAGTTTTAGATGTGAAGTTTAAGGGTAAATCTATTTACGATGTGCTTGAGATGACTATTGATGAAGCGTATGTTTTCTTTGATGCAATCCCACAAATAAAATCAAAACTTCAAACACTTGTTGATGTTGGTTTGGGTTACATTAAACTCGGTCAAAGCGCAACAACTCTCTCTGGCGGTGAAGCTCAAAGATTAAAACTTGCAACAGAATTAACAAGAAGGGACACAGGAAACACTGTTTACATCCTTGATGAACCAACAACAGGTCTTCACTCTTACGATGTTAAAAAATTGGTGGACATTCTTCAGCGTCTTGTTGGAAATGGAAACACGGTTGTTGTTATTGAACACAATTTAGACATTGTTAAAACTGCAGATTACATTATTGATATGGGTCCAGAAGGTGGTGAAGGTGGCGGAAAAGTTGTTGCAACAGGAACACCTGAAGATATTTGCAAAGTGAAGGGTAGTTACACTGGAATGTATTTAAAGAAGATGTTAAAGTAGGGGAATATGAATAATAAATTAAGAAAAAGTTATGATATTTTAGACTTGTCTTTTTCAGCAACTGAAGAAGAAGTTGAACTTAGGAAAAATGCCTTGATTAAAATTGAAAAAGATAAAAACAATTCAAAACAAATTGAAATTATTGAACAATCTGCAATAATCATTTTAGATAATATTAAAAAAAATGGCATCCCTAAGGATAACCACAAATTTTACACAAGCAATGAAAGTTTAATAACCATTATTATTGTGTTTGTTTTTAGCTTTATTGCATGTGTTTTAAGTTTTATAATATTTTAATTACAATAAGTTTACAAAACTTATTCCGTTGGTTTCTTTTAAACCTTCTATATTATATTTTAACAATCTTGAATAAGTTATTGCGTCTTCTTGACTGTTATTATGAATTGCAGAGTGAAGATATTGAAGATAGTCACTAACCGGTTGCAAATCTTTTCGTGAAATGGATACGCTTAGCATATCCATTTTTCTTGTCCAATAATCATTGAGATTAATAATTTCGGTTTGAATTTCTTTATTGGATATGTCACTTGTTATCAATGTTTCATAAATGTAATTGCTTTTACTTTCCATGGTGTTGAAAATTTTATTTGTATGTATTGTGTCCCAAATGCAAAGTGTGGAAACAAGTAATGTTAAAATAAGCATGGGTATCCAGAGTTTCATAAATCAACCTCCTTATAAATATTTTCAATTGTTTTAGCTGGTGTTTTATAAGTTTGGTAAAATGTTTTTCCGTTATTATCAATAGATAGAATTAGAACATCTTTAACTGAATTAATATTAAGATAATTTAATATTCTATTAACTGTTTTTACATCTAATTTCAATTCTTCCATTTGCGATTTCATCATTTTTCCATCACTGATTACCACAGATGGAATTTTTGCCTCAGGATTATTAACACCTAAATCTTGCGCAGTTGCTGGAGCATTTGCGCTTTTTGGAATAACGCTTATTTTACCATTAGTTTCAATTATTGCATATAAGATTTGGTCAAAACTGTAATATCCATTTTGTCGAAGCATTTCGGTTATGTCGTCAATAGTAATGTTTAAACTTTTAAAAGCCTTATATTCAAGTCCGTTAGGGCTAATAACCACAACTGGCTGACCACTTACTAATTTTCTAATTTTTGCATTTTTTCTGGTTAGAAGTGTTATAAAATAATGCAACAAAACCAATACGGCAAGAGGCAAAATGCCATGCAATAGCGGAATGTTTGTGTCGCTCATTGGAAGAGTTGCTAAATCGGCTATAATAAGAGTTATAACCACTTCATAAGGTTGCATTTCACCGATTTGACGTTTTCCCATAAGGCGTAAAAACACTAGAACTGTTATATATATTATTAAAACCCTAATAAAAACTACTAACATACAATAATTATGCTCAACAAATCTATATTTATTCTAAAGAAAAAAGTCCCCCAATGGACTTTAAGTTTTATGTTTCTTTTTATTAAGTAAAGAAAGTAGGTCTTTGAAGTTGAAAATATTGAACAATTTACTAAGGATGACAACTGAAAGTATTGCAATGCTTCCACCAATTACAGCAGACATGAAATTACCAAAGAAATGAATGCATATGTTTGATATGAAATGACCAAACAAACTGCAAGGAGCAACAAGAAGAGTGTATTTAAAACTTGTTCCAATTAAATTTACACTTAAGTTTGGAACTGCTTTTTTGATTTTTCTCAAGTTTAAAAGAGTTATGAGTGACATTGAAATAAAGTAAGAAATGATTATACTATTTATTCCAATTATTGGGGTGAAAACAATTAAACCAACCAGCAATGAGCTTGAACCAATTATATAGTTAATAAAGGATTTAGTTTCTAAATTTAGTGCGTTTAACATACTCCCTGTAAGATTGCACATTGTGATTGGAAGAACGCAAATAGAGGCAATTTGAAGAAGCACGCCAGACATGGTATTGTTATATAAAACTATTCCAATAAGATTTCCAACCGATAGATAAAGCGGAACAAAAAGCATGCTTATAAAAATTGAAATATTAATAGCGTTTGTAATATTATTTTCAATTGATTTATAATCTTTTTTGCTTAGTAGTGAACTAATTGAAGGAATTAGCACCATACTAATACTTCCAACAACCGACATTGGAACAAACAACATTGGAAAAGTCATACCCATAACAACGCCAAAACTTGCCACCGCTTCGGTTTGAGTGTAGCCGGAAATTATCAACATTGTTGGAATGATTAATGTGGTTAAAGGTTGAACAAGAGAGTTTGCAAGGCGAACTCCAGTGATTGGAGATGCACTCTTTAAAATAGATAAATATTCACCTTTTTTAAAATTTAGTTTTGAACGTCGCAAGTATATAAACATAGTAATAATTGCTGATATTAGACATGCAATATTGAATGCAATTGCAGTGTATTTCGTTGCAATGAAATAGTCGGTTATATTTAGCATCATTATAAAAGTTAAAGCAAAGCGAATAATTTGTTCAAGAAGTTCAGTTAATCCACAATTAAAATAGTCACTTTGCCCCCATAATGCGCCATGGAAAATTGAATAAACTGCACTAAACATTATTGAAGGGATTAAAATAATCATAATTTCAACAGCACGATTGTCAGTTAAAACAATGTTCCAAAAAGATTTTAAAACCACAATTAAAATAGAGCAAATTGAGGCAATTGTTAAAGCAATAACAAGAGATGAAGTTACAACTTTGTTCTTTTTTACAACATCATTATTTGTTTCATATTTAGAAACAAATTTAGCGGTGGTGAGTGGTAGTCCACTTGAAATAAGAGTCATAAAAATTCCAAGAACTGAAACTGCCATTTGATACAAGCCAAGACCATTTGCACCAAGTTTTCTTGATAAAAAAATTCTAAAAAAGAAGCCAAGCAACCTTGTGATAACTGAAAAAATTGTAACAACTGCAACAGCTTTAAAAATAGATTTCATAGTTTGTCCCTTTCTAAATAATATATAAAAAGACAATTTCCATTATGCTCAAAACTAGATTTTTTGCATATGTAATAATATGAAGATTAAAATGTGTGAAGAGTTTTATTATAGGGCGAAAGAAAAGGATGAAGATGTTTATAATAAGTTCAACTCATCTAAAGAAAAGGTTTTAAGAAATAATGAAAATATTAAAATTTATGCAGGTGAGTGGATAAAAATAAAGCAAAATGATTTCATTACGCATTTTGTTAAACCTGTTGAAACAATTGAGCAAATCGCAAGAATTTATAACACAAGTGCGGAACAAATAATCAAAGATAACAATTTAGAGGTTTCAAAACTTTTCATTGGTCAAAAACTTAAAATTAAAACAAAAAAACCACTATAATTTAGTGGTTTTTCATGACTAACAACTATTTGTTTTCATTTTCATCTTGAGGTTGAGATGTTTGTTCTCTTTGAAGTTTTCTAATTAAAGAATTCAAATAGGTTTCTGTTTTTGCGTATTCCAAGTCTGCAGCGATTCTATTTGCTGTCATACCAAGATTTGCAGATATTTTTTGTGCTTTTTTCATTTCTTTTTCAAGTTTTGCAATTTCTTGAGGATTTGCACGTTTAATTTTCATTTCACGAAGACGTGTTAAATCTTGTTTGTAAGATTCTTCAAATTCTTTACGTTCATCATTAATTTTATTTAAATCAGCAGTTAATTCACGAACTTTTTCTTCACGCATTGTTGTTGCTTTTCTTGCGTAGTATTGAACTGAAACAGTTTTATTTCTATCGTAAGCAGTTTTTGATTTTTTCTTGAATAAGTTTTTCCATTTAACTTTTCTCATCAAAACGCCAACAATTGCAATAATAATTGCAGCACCAGTGAGAAGACCTGGAATTAAATATAACCAATTAATATTTGATTTATTTTTTGATGTTTCTATTTGAGTTTCTGCCGGAGTTGTTTCTTCGTTTTCTTCTTTAACAGGTTTAACAATTTTATTAAAGTCATCATCTTGTTTAACTGCATCATAGTCATCTTCCGTTAATGTGTCATCGATTTTAACATTTCCAAAGAATGCAACGCCCTTAGTTTTGTTTTCTTCACTTCCTAAAGAGAATTCTAAATATGCAGTTTTTGCTGAATCGACATTCACATAGAAAGTGTAAGTTGTCCAAGCGTTGTCTGATTGAATAGCAGTGAAAGAATTATCAAATCCTGTTAAACCAATTCTAGCACCAAGTTTTGAATGGTCGGCCGAGGCAACATTGCTATCAATTCTTTGAGTGAACACATCGACACTAATTTTATAATATTTATTAGTTTCCAAATCATAACCAATGTTAGAGGTGATAGTGTAGTTAGCACTTTCTTGAGCATCAATAACTAATGCATTGCTAAAGTTAACATCGTTGAAGATTTGTAAATTTGTTTGACCTTCTAAAACTTCTGGTGAATCTATAATATCATCTAAATTATTAGATTTAATTGTTACAAATCCACTTTGAACACCTAAAACTTCTGGTGTTGAAAATAGATTAGATTTTGCAAAATTTTCTTTGTTGGTTGTTGTGAAAATATTAGATAAATCAGCAACCCAGCTATTTGCATCAACATTAACAGCATCAAACTCATCTTTTAGTTGAGCCTCAGTTAATAAGAAATCGAATTTTGTGTTATCAACGTATGCATAACCACAACCATCAGTTTTTAATGTTAATTTCAAACTAACATCTAAAGCTTGACTTCCTGTGTGGATATATAAAGCTTCAGTTCTAATAACGTTACTTGCTTGAATTTCTTTGTTTGCTAGAACAATATCGTTGCCATCCTTTTTGGTTATCAATGCAAGTTCTAAAACCGCATTATTTTTAACTTCAACATCTAGTTCAAATTTATGATAAGAATTTGCTTTTAAATTTTTGCTTGCGCTAGTGTAAGTTAAAGTGTCTTCCTGTTCATTAAGCATCATTAAAACATTATTGTTTTCCACACTAGGTTTTGAAACACTGGTTAAGTTTAAATGTGCAAGGTCATCATCAAAGGTTGAAGAGTTAACAACACCATAAACTTGTGAATGTTTTCCCGCTGTTACTTCCCAAGAAGTTGCTTTTGCAGGCATTGGGTTAACATAATCAACAATTTCAAAGGCATTGAAATTGCCATTATCTAACATAATAGAATTATTTTTGTATGGTGTTACAAAGTCAATTTTTTCATTTTCACTTGATGCAGAAGAAAATTCAGCATAAGTTGCCTTAGTTACTTCAATTTCAGAAACATACATTTCACCGCTTGTTAATTCGTCAGTTGTGCCTAAACCAAATTTTAATTTAAAAGTTAAATTATCAGTAGAGTGAGAGTTAATGAAGAAAGAATATGTTTTATAATCATTTGTTACACTGTTAGATGTGCTATAAGTGTTCGAAGTTATTTTAATTGTTTTATTCAACGATGAATTATAATTTTCATCGTTTTCTTCAAGGTCAGTTCTAATTAATTGTAATGTTGCGGTTCCACTTAACTCTTTAGTTTTAACATTAACAGACACTTTATAAACTCTATTAGGAGCAAGAGTTATAATATCATCTGTTTCATATTGGGCATATGTTTTTTCAGAATTAACAATTTTGATGGCATTTTCGTTTTGACCATCGGTATCTTTAACATAAGATAAAGTTGAATTGTTTGAGCCGTATTCTATTTCGGTTAAAGAAATGTTATTTGATCCATCTGTTAAATAGTTTTCATTATTTATATTATAGGATTTAACAAGTCTATTTAATCTATCTGTTTCATCTTCTTCCACAAATGTTCCTTCAGTGGCAAGAGATTTAGAATTTTCATAGTTGCTATCACTTAGTTTGAAGCAAGAAATATTGTCAAATAAAACAGTTCCAGCACCTTCTAAATACATTCCAAGTTTAACTTCTGTTGCAACATCTGTTGAAACAAAGAAAGTGTAAGTTGTCCAAGAATTGTGAGAATTAATATTTCTAATTTCAGAGAAAACATTACCATCTTTATCAAACAAATATAAACTAGCAATGTTTGCATCTGTTACGTTGAAAACGTCAACAGTTAACATATATTTTGAGTTTGCATCCATTTTAACATTTGAAGATGTTTTAAAGCCATATTTGATTGAATGAGAACTTTCACCATTTTTAGTTGAATCAATCATTAAAACATAATCATCAAGAGAAGTTCTTTTTGCAAGAGCAAACCTTGTTTCGTATTTTTCATGAGATAAGTTAACAACACCAGCATCAACATTGCCATCAGCAGTTGAACCGTTGTTGTCTGATGTGAAACTGCTAGGATTATATGGATAACTCGTTTTCGTGCTTTGATTAAAGTTTGAATTGCTGATTGTAACCGGAATTGTGTGAGCTTCAACAGCGGAAACATTAATCTTTGTTGAGTTTAAATTCATTATTCCAATGCCTGATAAGAGCATTGCTGAGCATGCTGTTGTGCATCCCAAAATTGATTTTATAGTTTTTTTCTTAGTATTCATTATGACCTCTTAATTAATTATTGCTATAAACTAACTTATTATAATATAGAATTGAAAAAAATGCAAATAAATTTAGGGTAAATGAACACAATATCTTTATGAAAAAAATTAAAAAATGGCAAATATTCGTGTTTGGAGCGTTGATTGGAATAATCAATGGTTTTTTTGGTGGTGGCGGTGGAATGGTTGTTGTTCCACTCTTAACCAAAATGTTTGGTTTAGAGCAAAAGAAGGCTCAGGCAACTGCCATATTTGTAATCTTGCCAATAAGTTTGGTTAGCACAATAGTTTATTTGTGTCATAAATCAGTTGCTTTTGCCTCTGGTTGGCCTGTGATTCTTGGAATTGTTGGTGGAGGAATTATTGGTGCAACACTTTTAAACAAACTAAATAATAAAGTTGTGAAATATATTTTTATCCTTTTTATGCTTTTAGGCGGAATTGGAATGCTGATATGGTAGGTGAATATGGTTTTTTGGGAAATTTTAGCAGGGATTGTTGGTGGAATTGTTGCAGGAATGGGCATGGGTGGCGGAACGCTAACCATTCCAATTTTAACAATCTTTTTAAAGTATGAACAATTAAGAGCACAAGGAATTAATCTTGTGGCATTTTTGCCAATGGCTGTGGTTGCTCTTTTTATTCATATTAAAAACAAACTTGTAGATTTCAAAAGCACATGGTTACTTGCAGTTGTTGGTTGTGTTTTTAGCTTGGGCGGGGCACTGATAGCAAACCATATTTCAAATTCCATACTAAAAAAACTTTTTGCATTGTTTTTGATAGGTCTTGGAATATGGCAATTTATTGAAATTAAAAGAAATAAAAATGCAAATTAAACAAATTTTATTAATATTTTCAAATTTTTTGCTTCATTTTTGGCATGTTTTAGAAAATTTATTGTCAAATTGGATTATTGTTAATGCGGAGGTTATATGAAGTTTAAACCATTATTTGACAGGGTTGTTATTGATCCTGAAATTGATGAAAATGTTTCAAAGTCTGGCATTGTTTTGCCACCATCATCACAAGAAAGACCACAAATAGGAAAGGTTGTTGCTGTTGGCGATGGTGAAAATTTTGATGGAGTTTCAACTAAAATTAAGGTGAAAGTTTGTGATAAGGTGTTGTTTGAAAAATATGCCGGAATCGAACTAAAACTTGATGGAAAAGTTTATATTGTAATACGTCAAATTGACATAATAGGAGTGTTTAATGATTGAAAAAATTATTGTTCAGGGAGAAGAAGCAAGACGTAAACTTTTGCGCGGAGTGGAAACTCTTGCAAATGCTGTAAAAATTACGCTTGGTCCAAAAGGACGTAATGTTATAGTTGACCATGTTAGAGAAATTCCAATTGTGACCAACGACGGTGTGACAATTGCACGAGAAATTGTAATACCTGATGAAATTGAAGATACCGGTGCGCAAATACTTAAAGGGGCGTGCACAAGAACAAATGATGTTGCTGGAGATGGAACAACAACTGCAACAGTTTTGGCTGAGAAGATATTTAGTGAAGGATTAAGATGTTTCACAACAGGAGCAAATCCAATTTTGCTTAGAAATGGCATAAAAAAAGCAACAGAACATACTGTTGATTTTTTATATCAAATTAGAAAAGAAGTTAAAGATAATAATGCAATATGTCAAGTTGCAACCATTTCTTCTGGAAGCAAAGAAACTGGTGAAATAATTGCAAAAGCATATGAACATGTTGGACTTGATGGAGTTATAACCATTGAAGATGGAAATAATGTTTTAACAAGTTTAAAGATAGTTGAGGGTTTGAGAATCAATAGAGGATATATTAGTCCTTATATGTGTCACGACCAAAATAAAATGGTTGCAGAACTCGACAATCCATATATTTTTATAACAGATAAAAAAATTTCTTCAATAAATGAAATTTTGCCCGTTATTGAAAAGGTTAATAATGTTGGTGGAAGTTTATTTATTATTGCAGAAGATATTGAAGGTGATGCATTAACAACTTTGGTTGTAAACAACATGAGAAAAATATTCAATTGTGTTGCAATTAAAGCTCCATATTTTGGTGATAGAAGAAAAAAAGTGCTAGATGATATTGCTCTTTGTGTTGGGGCAAAATATTTTAGTGGGGATATTTTTAACAACTTTAAAGATGTTGCAATTGAAGACTTAGGACGAGCTGAAAAAGTTAAATGTGATAAAGACAACACAACAATAATTGGTTCAATGGGTGACAAAGAAATGGTTAAGGAACGTGTTAGGGATTTGAAGGAAAAATTAAAAACTATTCAAACAGATTTCGATAGAACGACAACCGAACAAAGAATTTCAAATCTTAATGGAGGAATTGCAATTATTAAAGTTGGAGCTGTTAGTGAACTTGAAATGAGAGAGAAAAAATTAAGAATGGAAGATGCTTTAAATGCCACAAACGCCGCAATTGAAGATGGAATGATTGTTGGTGGTGGAGTGGCTTTGCTCAAAGCAAAAAAGGGTCTTGATGAGTATATTGAAAAAGAACTTTTTGGAGATGAAAAATTGGGAGCTATGATATTATCAAAATCGCTTGAAGCACCAATACGACAAATAGCAAAAAATGCTGGAGTTGATGATGGTGTTGTTGTTCAAACTGTTGCTAATAACGATAGTTTAAGTTATGGTTACGACGCATTGAAAGATGAGTTTTGTGATATGTTTGAAAGTGGAATAATAGACCCACTAAAAGTAACTAGAACCGCTTTAGAGACCGCTAGTAGTGTTGCATCAACTCTCCTTACAACAGAATGTGTTGTTGTGCAAGACAAAGCTAAACAATTTGTTGGTGAACCTAACGCTTAAATTTCACCTCTTTAATCGTTTGTAAAATTTTTTACAAACTTTATTAATGGTCAATTTTTGCTTTAAAAGCGCATGTATGAAATAATATTAAAATTTAAAAAATAATTTAAAAGTTTAAAAAATAAATTAAAATTAAATAAAAAACGCTAAAAAATAGTATTTTTGGTTAATTTTTTATAATTTTAAAAAAAATAAATAAAAATATTTTTCCCAATAAAAAAATGTGCAATTAATTTTGCACATTTTTTATTGCAATTAAGAATAATACAAATTTTATTAAGAATTATTATTTTTCTTCAATAATTGCATTTCCAATTTTAACATCGAAATTGCCAACTGAATATTTAATTTCTCTCACACTTGTTACGGCCTTAATGTCTGCTTCGCAAGATTTAATAAATTCGTTTTCATTGCTTGAAATTTCTATGAAATCAATTTCAGTTTTCATGCTTAATTGGTTCAAACTTTTGAATTGACGAACACGTCCAACAATGTCAACAACGATGTCACCATTTGTTAAAATATTGTTATCATTTTCTACTTTAATTTTTTTCAATTCACACAAGTGTATACTTTCATTTGTTTCAAATTGTTTAAAATAATTTTGGTAAATTTCTTCAGTGATATGTGGCATTGTGATTGAGAGTAATTGAAGTGCGTGGAGAAGAACGTTATAGCATGCCCATTGAGCTGAACGTTTTGCATCTTCACCATAAACTTCAGGTTTATATAATCTATTTTTTGCTATTTCAATATAGTTATCACAGAAGTACCAAAAGAACTTTTCAATTTCATCTTTTGCGTAACCCATTTCAACTTTTTCATAAAAATTGTAAGTCTTTTCAAAACACTCGTTGAATTTATGCATAATGTGTTGATCCATAGGTAAGATTTTATCTGGTTCTGTTGGAGTGTAATCATAAAGGAATGATAAAACAAATTTAGAGGCGTTCCAAACCTTATTTAACAACTTATAACCGTCTTTTAGGCCAGTGTCGCTAAAGAACACATCACGGCCATACGCACCATTTGCGCACCAATAACGAATTACATCTGAACCATAATCTCTTAAGGCGTCGTCCAAACTGATTTTTGAGTTAGATTTTGATTTGCTAAGTTTAACACCTTTATCTGCCATAACCCAACCGTTAACAAGCAATTCATTCCAAGGTAAACAACCTTGATGATAGTATGATTTAATAATTGTTCTAAGGTCCCATGTTGTGATAATGTCACGACCGCAGAAACGCATGCTCATTGGCATATTTTTCTTGCTCTCTTCTTCATTTTCAGCCCAATTAGTGTTGATTTGTGGGGTTACTGAACTTGTTGCCCAAGTGTCCATAACGTCACTTTCAGGAGTGAATTCATTGCAACCGCAATCACATGCTGAACTTGGAGTGGTTGTGAGTGGATTTATTGGAAGTTCACAAATTTCTGCAAGTTTAACTTTTCCACAATTATTACAATACCAAACAGGGAATGGGATTCCAAAATATCTTTGACGAGAAATTGACCAGTCTTGGTTTAAATTACTTACCCAAGCAATATATCTTGCTTTCATTGATTCTGGATGCCAAATAAGTTCGTTTCCTAACTCAATCCATTTTTGTTTAAGCTCAGGCGTTGATGTTTTAATAAACCATTGTTTTTTACTTAAGAATTCAATTGGTTCATCGCAACGTTCATGAACTTTAACAGAGTGGGTGATAGGATCTTGTTTAAATAAATAACCTTTGTCTTTTAAATCTTCAATGATTGCTTTACGTGCATCAACAGATTTCATTCCGGCGTATTTTCCGGCAATCTCTGTCATTTTTCCACCGTCGTCAATTGCACGCTTTAACTCAAGATGATATTCTTTCCACCACTCAGCATCTGTTTGGTCACCGAAAGTGCAACACATAACAATTCCTGTTCCTTTGTCGATTCCAACCTTGCTATCTGCTCTAACAACAACTTCGTTTTCTTCAAAGAGTGGAACTTTAACTTTCTTTCCAATTAAATGTTTATAACGTTCATCTTCAGGGTTAACAAAGATTCCAACACAAGCTGGTAGGAATTCTGGTCTGGTTGTGGCAATTGGAATTGTTCCACTTCCATCAGCTAAGCGGAAATTTAAATAGTTAAAGACACTATCAAAATCTTTATCTTCAAGTTCGGCTGCTGCAACACTTGTTCTGCATTTGCAGCACCATGGGCCTGGTTTGTCTTCACGATAAGCAATTCCGCGACGAGCCAAATCTATAAATGATTTTTGACTTGTTTTTTGTGAACGATTATCAATTGTGTCGTAACTTAAAGATAAATCACAACTCATTCCAGCTCTTAACATGTTTTGACCGTAAGCTTGTTTATAGTCCTTAACTAAATCTAACGCTATTTGAGTGAATTCTTCCCTTGGAAGAGTGTGGGCCCTAATTCCTTTTTTCTTTTCAACTAAAAGTTCGGTTGGAAGCCCATTATTGTCAAACCCAAGAGGGTAAAACATGTTGTAACCTTGCATTCTTCTAAAACGAGCCATCATGTCGGCTTGTGTAAACCCTGCGATATGACCTAAATGTAGAGCTCCACTGATTGTTGGAGGTGGAGTGTCTATTGAATAGGTTGGTTTTGAACTGTTTTTATCAAATTTATAAATTCCTTTTTCTTGCCAAAAGTTTTGCCACTTTTGTTCTTTTTCAATAAAATTATATTTGTTGTCTAACATTTTTCCTCCTAAAAACTTTTTTCATATAGGGTTTTAAACATAAAAAGCCCCTATGTTCGCTATATCTAACGAAACATAAGGGCGAATAATCGCGGTACCACCTTACTTTTTCTCTTCATTTTAAAACTGACGTATTTTTCATAACGCAAGCGGTCTACTATTCTTCTTCGCTTGAACTCGTTTGCTACCTTCTGCTAAACTATTTTAGGTCACTTTCAGCCGATGATGACCATTCTCTATAAAATGCTCTTAGCATACTCCTCAAACTTATATATCGTTTCTCAATAGTTACATAATACCTTATTATATTATAATTGTCAATTGTTTTAAGAAAATTTCATATTGACAAGTTTTGGAAGATGTGTTAAAATTAAGATATGGAACAAATGCTTTAGCATAAACCTGTTTTTTATAAAAATCTATTATTATTTAAAACATTTTTAACAAAAGGAAACAAACATGATAAAAAGAACAAAAGAAAGGAATGAAGAAATTGCTCGTTTAAACGCGAAGGGTTTTGATCCCACTGAGTTGTGTTGCGTTACAATTTTTGAAATTATGAGAGATGCGATTTTAAAAACAATTGATGAGATTACTGATTTTGACATTGTTTATAAAAATCAAATAGCGTTATATGAATTTAAGTATGGTGTTGAAAAAGAAGACGATGAAAAGATTTATCCAACTATTGAATTGATGATTAATTTTCAAGATGAAGAATCTAAAGATAATTATTTATATAAGCTTTCATGTACCCCATTTACTTGTAAGTTTAATAAATGGAATAATCCAAGTGTGACATACAGTAAGTGTAATTCCAATTTAACTCGTTGTTGGAATATAATGATGAAAGGTGTGTTTGGAGAAAAGTGGGTTGAGGCATATAAAAACTATTGTCTTGACGTTAAATGTTTAAAGGAGAGTGAGATTGCTAGAAAAGCAGAAATGAAATATCTCAAACTCGAACAAGAATATGAAAATCAAATCGAATTAATTTAAGCTATGTGATACGAAATATAATAGTCACTGTGAGTATATAGCTGAAATGATTTATTGAAAAATTCGGCAATTTATCAATGTATGAAGTTGGGTGAAAGAATTAGTCCCATGATTAAGACTTCTATAAAAAAGAAGGGACGAACTTATAGAATTGCTGACATGAAAAAACTTTTAGTGGAATGCAAAAAGTGTAAGGAAATTTTTAATAAAGAGATGGTAAATGAAAACAATTTAGAATTAAATCAAAAGTCGGTTTAGTGCCGACTTTTTTATTCAAACTCTTCACTTTTTAAATTAGATATGGTATAATAATTTTAGAAAAAATTAATAAAAGTGGTGAAAATTTAATGAAAAACACAAAAAATATAGAAAAAAATGAAGAAAATTTAAAAAAATCAATTAATTTTAAAAAAAGTTTAGGGCAGAATTTTTTGTTTGATAAAAATCTTTTGCGTGCGATTTCAAATGATGGTTTGGTTGAAAATGATGATGTGGTTTTGGAGATTGGTGCGGGTGCTGGAACGCTAACGTCTGTGCTTGCCGAGAATTCTAAAAAGGTCATTTCTTTTGAGATTGACAATTCGTTAATACCAATACTTGAAAATGTAAAAAAAGAACATGATAATATTGAGTTTCATTTTCAAGATTTTATGCAGGCCGAGGTTGAAAATTTGTTTGAAGGTAAAGCTAGAGTTGTTGCAAATATTCCGTACTATATCACCACTCCAATTATTTTTAAACTTGTTGAGAATTTGGAAAAATTTTCTTCAATTTTAGTTTTAATTCAAAAGGAAGTTGCTGAACGTTTTGCAAGTGTTCATGCATCAAAAGACTATGGGATTACAAGTGTAATATTGCAATCGATTTTTGATGTAAGTATAACGAGAATTGTAAAAAAAGAATGTTTTACGCCAATGCCAAAAATTGACTCGGCATTATGTTTATTGGTTCCGCATAACAAGTTTAAAATATCCAACTTTGAAGAGTTTAAAAAATTTGTTCATTTAAGTTTTTCAATGAGAAGGAAAACGTTGATTAATAATCTAAAGTCAAATTACGAGAAGGAAAAAATTGTTGATGTGTTGAATAAGTTTGGTTATTTAGAAACTGTTCGCCCTGAAGAAATTAGTGTTGAAAATTTCATTAATATTTTTGAATTTTTGCAAAAATAAATTAAATACGCTTTAAAATTAATTAAAATTATTTGAAAAACTGAAAATTTGCTTGTTTTCGGTTTTTTTAATATTTTTTATTTAAAAATTCAATTATTAAAAAAATGCAAATAAAA
>JAZONT010000091.1:0-2950 GCA_045654665.1 Candidatus Onthoplasma sp. | reverse complement strand
CACTAATGGTTTTTTCATAATGATTACATTATATCAAACATTTAGAAATTTTTCAATGGTTTTTTATAAATTCTTAATTTTATATAAAATTAGCATCTTGACAAATACATTTTTTGTGATATAATTTCAATACTGGAGTTTAAAATGTTAGAACAAAAAGATTTTATTAATGTTGAATTAAAATATAAAAAATTGTTAAACACTTTAAAATCTCAACTCATAAAAGGCAAAATTGTTGCTGATCATGCTCACTGCAGAGCAAGGATTGAGTTACTTGAATTAAAGCACAAAGTTCCTATTCTAAAAATCATGTTATCAGATGAAGAATTTCAAAAAATCAACGAACTAATGAAGGCTTATGAAGATTTTATTGATTACACCACAACATCTTTAACGTTTAACATTTAAAGGAGACAACATGTTTGAAATTGAAATTAATAAAATAAACACACAATTGGAAGAAATTAAAAATAAGGTTAATGATGGTATGACATATTACTTTGCTCAATTTGAAGTTGAAAAACTTCTTAAAGAAGCAAATGTTAAATTTGTTGTTTGGTCATCTTTTGATTTTGTGGATAAAGAATATATTTTATCATTAAAATCACTTATTAATCAAGTTTCTCAATTTTTGCAAGATTTAAATGATTTAATCGAAATTGAAAAAGGAAAAACATATTAAAATAAATAAAAAAGGGGGAATATGAGTAATCTTAAAGTTTTGGAAATTAATTTTAATAACATAAAAAACGATTTTAACAACCATTGTGTTGAGTTGCATTTGGCAAAGATTGAACTTATGTCAATTATTGCAAAACTTAACAAAATTATAAATGATCAAAAAAACATTGGTTTTGTTGATATTAGAGCAATTGACTTGCATTATGCCTCAACAAAACTTCTAGACACGGTTTTGCACGAAATTGATCTTCAAGAAAAAGAAGAAGTTTTAAAATCAAATATTTAGGAGGTTTATTATGAAAGATTTTGAAATTGAATATTTAGAAAATGTTAAAAAACAATTTGAAACTATAAAACAAGATTGGGCTAACAGCAACATGGATGATATTGATGCATATTTAGAATTAAAAGATTTAAATCAAGAGTTATTTTATTTCATATTTAATCATCAAACTTCTAATTTTAATGGTGAAATGAATACATTATATAATGAAATAAACGATTATATGGCTCAAATAAAAAAACAAAGAAAAATTGTTTATATTTTAAGAACAGATAAAACAAAGATGATTGCCGTTTCTAACGAAAGCTTGGTTCAAAAATGTATTGCGCGTTTAGGTAAAGATGTTCAAGTTGAAACATGCAAAACTAAAGTTTGCCAAACTGAAGATGATTTAGATGCTGTTTTATTAGAATACAATCTTAACGAAGAATCAAATGAAAAATTAACAATATCTTAACCCTAGAAAATTTTGTTTAAAAGTTAAGCATCTGCTTAACTTTTTTTATTGCAATAACAACATTTACCACCACACCTTTTTCTCAATTGCTTTCGTGTGAAAAAGATTGCAAACATAATAAGCGCGATTACAATTGTAATCGTGATAGCATGCCAAATTCCCTTTGTTAGAGATTGGTAAATAACAAAACTTAACATATATGCAATTGTGAATTGACTAATTAAACTGAACCACATAAAAAACTTGTTGGTTTCTTTTTTTATAACCGCCAAGTTGCTTGCGCAAGGGCTATACAATAAACTAAAAATCAAAAATGAAACAGCACTAGGAAGTGTGAAATTTATAACACTTGTTGGAAAAAGTAAACTAGCACTAAGTAATTTTTGAGATTGAGTGTTGTTGCATATTGCAATTGTTGAAACTATAAGTTCTTTTGCCAAAATTCCAACCACAAGTGCGCACACAATTCCAGCATTATTTAAACCAATCGGTGCAAATATAAATGAAATTTTGCTTGCAAAGAAAAACAAAATGCTATTTGTTATATTTTCAGTGTAATGCAAGTTGAACTGAGTGTGAGTTAAAATCCAAACAATAACTCCAACTGATAAAATCACAGTGAACACTCTTTTGAAAAAATCAAAAGCGTTCACCCTTCCAACTTGAAGAATATGTTTAATATCAATTCCCTTTAATGGTGGAAATTCAAGAAGAAGTTCTCTTGAATTGCTTTTAAGAATTGTTTTGTTTAAAATAAGTGACATTAAAAGAGCAATTACTATTCCTAAAACATACAAACCAAACACAACAAAAAATGAATTTTTTCCAAAGAATGCAGATGCTATTAAAACATACACAGGAAGACGAGCCATACAACTAACATATGGATTTATTATTGCTGTTTTTGTTTTTAAGTTTTTCTCACCCATGTTTCTTGTGGCTGTGCAACTCATAGTGTTACACCCTAAACCTAAAAGCATAATGTATAACGCTTTTCCATTTAAACCGACAAAACTTAAAAAATCATCGAACACATAAGCAAGGCGAGAAATTATTCCACTATCTTCTAAAACACTTAAAAAAATAAACATAAGTGTTACTTGAGGAACAAAACTTATCACTGTAACAATTGAATTTAAAACACCATTCCTAATAAACTCTATCAGCCAAACATTATCAGTTGTGAGATATAAAAAATTCATAATTGGATTAATTAAAATCAAATTTAAAATCTTTTCTTCTATTCCACTTATGAATGGGCCTATCAAGAAAAAGATTGCGTAAAAACTTATGAAAAAAGTAAACACAAAACCAACAAATGCCACTATTGGATTTAGCAAAACTTTATCCAGTTTACTATAACCATAAACAAAACTCTTATCTATATTTAGACATTTAAATAAAATGTTATCTATGTAATCATATCTGTCTTTAATTAAATCCGGATATAAAGATTTAATAAAATTTATTTGTTCCTCATCTAATCCATAAAAAATTCCATTTAATGCAAAAATAATTGTTTTTTCTTC
>JAZONT010000090.1:0-3711 GCA_045654665.1 Candidatus Onthoplasma sp. | reverse complement strand
TTGTTTGCAATAAAATAAAACTTGTTTTATACTAGAATTAACAAAAGGGGAAACAATGAAAAAAATCACAATAGATGGAAACACTGCAGCATCAAATATTGCATATATGTTTAATGAAGTTGCAATGATTTATCCAATAACACCAAGCAGTCCTATGGCTGAAAATGTTGATGTTTGGGCACATGAAAACAAACAAAATATTTTTGGAGGTAATGTTAAAGTTGTTCAAATGCAAAGTGAAGCAGGTGTTGCTGGGGCTGTTCATGGGAGTTTGATTGCGGGAAGCAAAACCACCACTTTCACTTCAAGCCAAGGTTTATTACTTATGGTACCAAATATGTATAAAATCGCAGGTGAAGGTTTGCCAACAGTTTTTTATGTTGCTGCAAGAAGTTTGGCAACGCACGCGCTTAATATTTTTTGCGATTATAGTGATGTTTATGCTTGCTTAAAAACCGGTTTCAATGTTGTTAATTGTTCTTCGGTTCAAGAAGTTAATGATATGGCAATTGCTTGTGAACTTGCTAGTGTGAAATCAAAAATTCCATATATTTGCTTCTTTGATGGTTTTAGAACAAGCCATGAATTGAACACAATTTATCAAACCGAACTTAATGATTTACATAAAATTGTTAATCCAACAATGTTTGCTGAATTTAAAAATCGTTCAATGAGAGTGGATAGCCCTTATGCTATGGGAACAAATCAAAATCCAGATGTGTTTATGCAAAATAGAGTTTTAGCATTGTCAAGATATAAAACCGCAATTGAAGATTTTAATTGGGCGATAGAAAAGCAAAAAGAAATTACAGGAAGAGATTATTCAACTATTGAATATTTTGGAAGCGATAACGCAAAAAATGTGGTTGTAACAATGGGAACAAGTGCAGACATATTAACTCTCGCCGAAAAGCAATATAAAGGTAAAGTTGGAATAATCAAGGTTAGAATGTTAAAACCCTTTGATGAAAAAAAATTTATAGAATTGCTTCCAAAAGGTGTTAAAAATATTACAATTTTAGAGAGAAACTTAGATGTTAACGGAACTGACACATTAACAGGTTTTGTTCAATCTGCTTTATTCAAAAACAATATAAATGCCAAAACTTATTCGGGTTGTTTTGGGCTTGGTGGAAAAGAATTTACTCCAGATATGGCTCTTGCAGTGTTTGACAACATGCTAAACAAAAAGAAAGAGTTTTTCACAGTTGGCGTTTATGACGATCTAACAAATACCAGTTTGGAAGTGAAAAATAAATTTGTTGATAACATTAGTGATTTCTCAATGCGAGTTTATGGTCTTGGAAGTGATGGTAGCGTAAGTTCAGTTAAAAGTACAATTAAAATTTTAGGAAAAGAGACCGCTGGTTACGTTCAAGGATATTTTGATTACGATAGCAAAAAATCGGGAAGTTTGACCATTTCTCATATGAGGGCTAGCTTTCAACCGATAGATGCACCATTTAATGCAACTCAAGTTGATTTGGTTATGTGCAATAACGAAGGGTTTGTTAAGAAATATGATATTACAGATTGCTTAAAGCAAAATGGAACACTTATCATTAACACAGATTACGATGAACAAACTCTCAATGAAATTATGCCACAAAAAATGAAATTGGACATAAATTTAAAAAATATATCTGTTTATTTAATTGATGCGGATAAGATTGCAAACAATTGTGGTTTAAAAGGTAAAGTTAACACAATAATGCAATCAGCATTGTTTAAAATAACAAATCTAGTGCCATTTGATGTTGCAATGAAGAATATTAAATCAAATATTGAAAAAATGTATTCAAAGAAAGGTAAAAATGCTGTTGAAGCAAACCTTAAAGCAATAAAATTGGTTGAAGATAAAATTGTCAAACTTAATAAATCTCAGTTGTTAATTTCAAATCAAAATGAAATAAAATGTTCAATAAATGATGAATATTACAATCAAATAATAAAACCAACCGCAAATTTGGAAGGAAATAATATTTCTGTTAGCAAGTTTAACCACGATGGAAGAATGCCAACAAATACGTCAAGGTTTGAAAAACGTGCAATTGCACAAACTCTTCCAAATTGGATTAGTGAAAAATGTATTCAGTGTGGAAGATGTACGATGATGTGTCCGCATGCAGCAATAAGACCAGTTGTTGTTGAGGAGGGAAAGAAAAAACCAAAAACTTTTGAAACTAAAAAACTCTTTGCTGGTGGCGGAGAATACCGTCAACAGGTAAGTCCGCTGGATTGCACTGGTTGTGGTGTGTGTGCTAGTGTTTGCCCTGTTAAAGCAATTTTAATGGAAAAGGCTGAAATCATTAAAGACAAAGAACTTACTAATGAAAAGTTTGCAAATAATCAAAAATTGTTTGAGGTTGGTGATGTTAATTTTGTTAAAGATGTTCAATATAAAAAGCCATATTTTGAGTTTAGTGGAGCTTGCGCTGGATGTGGTGAAACGCCATATGTAAAACTTGCAACACAATTGTTTGGTGAAAGGATGCTTATTGCAAATGCAACAGGATGTTCTTCAATTTATGGTGGAACTTATCCAACTTGTCCTTATGCAAAAGATGAATATGGATTTGGTCCAAGTTGGGCAAATTCGCTGTTTGAAGACAATGCTGAATTTGGTTATGGAATTGCAATTGCAAGAAAAGAACAAAGAAAAAATTTCATAAAATCACTCAAAAATATGAAATTTTCTAAAAAAATTAGTGAATTTGTTGAAATTTTTTTAAAAAATCCAGAAAATCACGTTAAAAATAAAGAATTAATCATCAAATTAAAACAATATCAAAAAGGCCATATTTTAAAAAATGATGATTTGTATTTGTTTAATAATTTACACCTAATAACCAGTCCTAGTGTTTGGATTTTTGGTGGTGATGGCTGGGCTTATGATATCGGTTTTGGTGGCCTTGATCATGTTGTTGCAAGTGGCGAAAATGTTAATATTTTAATTCTTGACACTGAAGTTTATTCTAACACTGGTGGTCAAACAAGCAAGTCAACACCTTGTGGTGCTGTTGCAAAATTTAACATGTCTGGCAAAACCACAAAGAAGAAAGATTTGGCAAGTATGCTTATGACTTACAAAGATGTTTATGTTGCGCAAGTGAGTATGGGGGCAAATCCGGAACAATGCTTACAAGCTTTTATTGAAGCGGAACAATATAATGGCCCAAGTGTGATTATTGCTTATGCACCTTGCGTTAATCATGGATATGATTTGAAACACTCGCAAGATCATGCAAACAATGCTGTTAAGAGTGGTTACACAACACTGTTTAGATACAATCCTAACAATGAGAAACCAATGAAAATTGATAGTTTTGATCCAATAATGGAATATGAAGATCATATTCAAACAGAAAATCGCTTTGCAATTTTAGAGCAGGTTAATAAACAAAACAAAAAACAATTATTTGCTCAAAGCAAAAAAGATGCTAAAGAAAGAAAGGTTGCTTATAATAATCAAAAATAAGGAGTCCTATGAGTTTTAATTTTGAGATTAAACATGGATTGACAGAAAATGAATTTTTAGAATGTTTTCATTTTATGAAAAGTTATCTTGTGTCTATTTATGGAACAAGCTCTATAAATAATGACAATTTTAACATTTGGAAATCAAATAGGTTAAACAATCAAAATAGATATTTTATTAAAATTTATAAAAATAAAGAAGTTTGTGGATATGCGGAATTTATGGTTTTAAAT
>JAZONT010000089.1:0-7113 GCA_045654665.1 Candidatus Onthoplasma sp. | reverse complement strand
ACACCAAGACGTTTTGATTCACTATCTCTACCATTTTTGGTGCTACCGCCACCTTTTTTATGGGCAAATAATTGAATATTAAACTTAATCATTTTGCTTCTCCTTTATTTTAATAAATTTAGAAAACTCTTGAGCAACATTTTTAAGCCCTAGCAATGTTGACTGCATGAGAACTTGTGCATACTTACACTTTTCCCTATCAGTTTCATTTAAAGTTACAGACAAATGCGGAATTGTTTCATCTAAAACAACTTTAACTTCAGCTTTCACAATTTCTGTTAAACCATTTGCAAGTGTTTCTAAAAGAGTTGAAACAGCACTGCAAACAATATCGCTTCCATGTTCAGCATAACCTGAATGACCTGTTGCTTCAATAGTTTTAATGGTTTGTTTTTCCTTGATAACGATAACGTTGATCATAAAATTAACCTATACTTTCGATTGTAATCTTGGTGTATGGTTGTCTGTGACCTTGTTTTTTACGTTCATTCTTTTTAGGTTTATACTTGAAAACTGTTATTTTCTTGTCTTGAACGTGAGCAACAACTTTAGCCATAACAACTACATCTTTAATCACAGGTGTGCCAGTTTTAACCTTGTTTCCATCAACAGTAAGCATAACTGAGAAAGAAATGTTTTCACCAACTTCTGCATTTAATCTGTCAACAACAATAGTTTGACCAGCTTCAACTTTATATTGTTTTCCTGATATATTTGCGATTGCGTACATTAGTTACCTCGTATAAAGACTCACTCTTAAGGTGCCATTTTGGACTTTTTACCTTTTCAACGTGGTACTACGTTTAGTAGTATACCAAACTTCACACATTTTGTCAACGGGTTTTAAAAAATTGTTTTCAAGAAAAAATCGGCTGTTATTCACCGATTTGTTTTTTGTAACTAACAATAAACTGTATTTTCAAGCATTTGCGAAGAAAATCAGTTTATTTTTGCTTGAGCCTCATCAACCCATCTTTGATTTTCAATTTTAAGAAGAGAAAATCCAATTTTATCATAAAACTCTTGTTCGAATTTGCAAACATAATCACATAATTTTTGAAGTTTTTTCATTTTATTTCTGTGACGTATTTTTGCAACAAGTTTTTCTTCCTTATATTCTGTTGAAGACAGTGCTAAAATTGCATCGTTTCTTGAAAAGATTATTGAATTTCTTAAAATATAATAATTTTTCACAAAAGCTTGCAAACTTTCTTTTTCCATTTTTGTTTTAAAACAATGAATATACCAACCAAAACATCTTTCAGTTTGTGAATATAACGCCATTTCAACATCTTTTTTAAAGTAATTTTTAAATTTATTTAACAAGTTATTTAATTTTTGTTTATTAATTAAATAGTTTTCCATATTCAATCCTTTTTAATTTCATCTTTTTCTGTGTTTAATTCTTTTTCTAATTTATATCTTTTAACTTGAAGGCATCTCCAAAAATCCAATAAAACAAAATATTCTTCTTCACTATATTTTAGTTTGCTTCTATAATATGATTTTCTAAGATAATTCATTGTTGTGGCGAGTGCTAAAGTGTATTTTCCATATTCAACAATTTTATTTAATGAATCACATTTATCAGAAACTTCCCTTGAAAATTTTTTTAGGTCTGTTAATTTTAATTCTAGATTCTTAATTTTATCAATATTTCTTGCCATTGATATCCAATCTTCAAACTCACGCTTTGTTAAACATCTTTTACAAAAGATTTCACAAGCTTCAGCAATTGTTAAATTTTGTTCATTTTTTTCTTTGAATCTTTTAAACATTTTAACCTCTAGCATATTATAACACAGGTGTGCGAAAGTGTCAATAGAGATTTTTCAATGTTGTTGTCAAAGCATGATTTAATGATAGATTTATGATATGTTCTTCGTCTAAAAATCTATTTTGGTTTGGCAAATAAAAAATTGTGTAGTGATTAGATTTAATTTGTTTAATAAGATTAAATAGTGTTTGGCTTTCATCCACTTTTAAGATTATAACCTTATCAAAATGTTTGCTTTTCCGAAACTTAAATATGCTCATAGTTGGCATTATCTTACCCTTACTTGTTACAAAAAATATGGCAAACACTAATAAAATAAAATTTGCAGTTTTAAAGCAACTAAAAATAAATGCACATATGAACAAACACGCAAGTAAACTTCTTATAATGATATCCAAAATCTTATAAGCCTTGTCATTTTTAACCATTCCACGAAAAATCTTTCCCCCATCAAGCGGATAAACAGGAAGTAGATTAAAAATTGCCAAAATCAAATTACAAAAACAAAATGTGTTTAAATAATAAAAACTTGTTGGAACAAGCCAATACATAGCCATGCACAAAACACATAAAAAAAGGTTAAACATTGGCCCAGCTATGTTAATTTTAAAACTATCTTTATCATCTATTTGTTCATTTAAATTAACTGCTAGTCCAAAAACATCTAATTTGATTGTTTGAAGTGAATAACCGTTTTTTAATGCAACCCATAAATGCGCAAGCTCATGCAAAGTTAGTGCTAAAAAATAATTAATCATTAAAATGCCTTGTCCACACAAAACGCTTATTAAAACTAGCAGTAAAAAACTAACACCAACCTTAACTTTAAACATATTTTAATATATTAAAAATTAAAAAATTTATAATCTCTCTTTACTTTTTTATTTTATATTGTTAATATAAAAATGAGGTATAAAATGCAAACAATAACTATTGGTGAAAAATTTAATTCAAAATTCGATTTTAGGGAAACTTGTTTTGGGATTTGTTGTGACAATTCTAAAATATTGCTTGTTAAAAAGAAAAATCAATACTCTTTGGTTGGTGGAGGCATTGAAGACGGCGAAACAATGGAAGATTGTTTAAAAAGAGAGTTTTTGGAAGAAGCAGGTTTGAAAATAACAAATATTAAACCATTGGTTTGTGTTGACTGCTTTTGGCTTGCAGCAGGAAAATATCCTATGGAATCAAAAGCAAATATTTTTGAAATTGATGTTGATTTGTTAACCCAAACTTATCCTTTAGAAGAAGGTCACACTCCTGAATGGGTTGATATTGAAAAAGCGCAAGACTTATTACCTTTACCTTATCATAAAGAAGCATTAAATTTTTATTTTGCAAATTTGAATAATGAAAAAGCAAATTAATGTGTTTAAGGGATATTTCTCATTAGTTTCATTCTATCACCTTTTGAGTTAATCGTTATCTTATATTTATCTTGAACGACATTAACTTCAATTGAAATATCATCAAAATCCACTTCAAAATAATTGTTGATTAAATAATAAAAATCAGACTTTATAACTTCTATCAAATATTTTGGATTATCAATTTTGTCTTTTTGAATAACCAGATTTAACCTTTCTTTTAAGTTCACTAAACACTCCTTTTAATAAGTTTTTTGATTGAGCCTATAAATCCGCGATATTTATAAGTGCAGTCAAACAACTTTTTTTCATTGTAAATAATATTGTTTGCCAAAATTTCAAACGCACGATTACTTGCAATTTTATAGTTGTTAACACTCTCACTTGTGGTTGTGATAATTTTATCATCTTCTGGAATAACACCACCAAAGTCTATGTTTAAAATTTTACCAATATCATAAATATCTATCATCACTTTATCTTGAATTAAATCACCGCGCGCGCGATTGATAACAAACCTTTTGCTTGAAATATTATAACAATTTAAAATTGTTATAACTTTATCCGCATCTCTAACGCTTGATAGATGTGGCGTTGTGACAACTATTGCCTCATCCGCACAACTCACCGCACGCTTAAATCCGGCATCAATCCCCGCAGGACAATCTATTAAAACATAATCAAAAAGAGCATTAAGTTCACTTATTATTTGTTTAATTTGCATGATTGTTATTGATAGATTTTGATTAAGTCCACCACTTGAAAGTATGTATAAAAGCGGAAAATAATCATCTTGGATAAGTGCTTCTTTCAATCTGCATTTGTGTTCAATAACATCCATCATTGTGTACATTACCCTATCTTCCATATTCATTACAACATCAAGATTATTTAGTCCAATATCCATATCAATCATACAAACTCTATAATTTTTATTTGCCAACTGCATTCCAAGATTTGCGGTTACAGTTGTTTTTCCAACACCACCCTTGCCTGAAGTTACAACAATCACACGTGACATATTACCTCCAAATATGATCATAGCATATCAAATTAAATAAAAAAAACGAAGATAAATTTTACTCAATTTTTATCTTCGCCAATATTAGACATATTAAGTATTATTATAAAAAGAGAAAAATGTTCTTCGCTTTTATAAATTAATTTTTAAAAATTCATTTTTTGAATTTAACAGTTTTCCAGCCCCTAAGATTACAGCATCTTGAGGATCTTCAGGGACAATAATTGGAAGATCAAATTTATTTTTTGCATATTCATAAAGACCTGCTATTTTACTTGCTCCACCAACAAACATTATCCCATTGTTAAAAATATCTGCAGCAATATCTTTATCCAGTTCTTTTAAAACTTCGTTTATTAATTCAAATATTTTGTCATAAAGGTTCACAATGGCAACTTTAACTTCACTTGCAGTTATATCTCGACGAACAAACTTATCGTTTTCATCAATTCCAATATAATCAGTTCTATATAAATCTCTATCATAGAGTGACGCAACTTCATTTTTGATTGCTTCACTTGTCATATCACTAACTTCAATGTTATAGTTATCTTGAATAAACGATGTTAAACTTTGATCCATGTTTTCGCCACCAACAAAATACATTCTTCCAAAATCAAAATTATAATCATTCATAACAGATATATCAGTTATATATTTCCCAATATCAACAACCATAATTCTTGCATGGCTATCAATATCAAGATTTGCTCTTGCACAAATACCATTTTGAACAAATGTGACTTTATGTGCACCACTTGCGTGCAACACCTTTTTAATTTTAGTTAACTGACTTTCATTAAGCGCACATGGAACAGCCACCAAAACATTTACACTTGTTAACAAAAACTTTTCAGGAATAACATTTTTTATTATTTCTGAAATCAACATCTCTGCCATTTTAACATTTACAATCTCACTTTTAACAATCGGTTGGTAAACCGTCACATTGCTAGATTTAGAGTGAAATAACTTTTCAGCTTCTTTTCCTGTTGCTTTAACTTTAATGTTTTTTCCATTTTCAATAACAGCAAGATAAGCAGGAATTTTTTCAACAATTCCATAACCTTTTCTATACACAATTATTTCATTGCTTCCAAACTTAATGGCAAGTTCAACATTAAACATAATTTCCCCCATTAAATTTATGTTACCTTAATTTTATAAATTTTGCAACTTATTGTAATTTCTTTTTTTAAATTTCTAAAAAAACCAGCAACAAACACATTGCCGGCTTTTATCTTTACTAATAAATTTGTTATATTTAAATTATCTTATAAGATTTGCAAATTTTTTCCATATACCTTTTTAAAGTCACCCGCAATAGACATTGCTTGACTTATTTCAAGAGTTGCATCTTTTTCAACTTCAGTTTTAAGGATCACAGTGTCACCCAAAACATCACAAGCCACATCTTTAATTGCATTTGAGTTTGTGATGTTCATCATGCTGGCCATTTTGATTAATATTGCAAGTTTCTTAACCGCATCCATATCTTCATCTGTTACCAAATCTTTATATCTAACCCATTCATTTAAGCTAAAATCATCAACATTTTGACTTGCAGAAACAAAGGCAGCGAGCATAACATCTTTATGACTTGCTCCATAGATATTGCTATTTAAAATCACGTGGAAACTATTCTTTTGATAGTTTTCAAAAGAAATAATTTTTCCACTATTGCACATGCTTGCTGCAATTCTTAATACTTTAACATACGGACGAGTTAATTTATGAAGAACTTTGAGTTGTTTATATAATATAACAGATAGTGAATAATTGTTATCAACATTTGTGTTTGTTGGACAAAATTCATTAATTGCACTAAGTGAATATCCCAAAATATCAAGCAATGGCTTTTCACCAGTTTGACCAAGAAGATTTTTTGCAACTATACCATACATTTCACCATTAATTGACACTTTGATGGCATTGCGAACAAATTCGTTATATGCAACCTTTACTGCAGCCAAACCAATTGCAATTATATCTGCGCGTTTATCCGAAATCCCTTTAAGTTTCTTTGCTTTATCAAGATCAAGACCACGAATTAGGTTGTAAACATTTTGGAAACTTTCAGTTGTTACTTCGTAGTTGTGAGCATTATCTAGTGGATAACGAGTTGATTTTCTTGAAAGACGACCAAGAGCTTCAAACACCTCACCAACACCAATAAATTCACTTTCTTCTTCAAGGTTATATAACCAATCATGTTTCTTAAATTCAGCTGACAAAATTTCAACAACCTTATCCATACGGTCAGCCATTGCCTTTTCTTTAACTTGTTCCAATAAATTAACAGTTCCAACAGGAATTGAAACACTGTTTGTGATAACTCTACGATTAAAACGTACAAGTTCAATTGAGTGATCACCAACCTGCATAATAATTCCACGTGTCATTGAAAATGAATACATTATTGCTGTGTGCAAAGCAGACACCTGTTCTTCAGTGGTTAACACTTTGAAATATAATGAAACGGTTTTATAAATTTCATCAAGGAATGCAATTTGATTTCTTGCTTCTGCAATTATTGGCGCAGCGTAACAAATGTAGTTATCAATTTTTGCACCATCAACGATACGTCTAAAATTTTTCAACACCATTATTGTTTCTTGAATTCTGTTTGGTTTTATGTAACCATCTCTTTCCATATCTTGAGTTAGTTTTACCGGTTCAATAATTTGAGATTCTTGTGCAAAGAATCCATTTTGTGTGTATTTATAAATTGTTAATTTAATGTCATTAACGCCCAATTCATAAACTGCTAATTTGTTCATTTATTTGTTCTCCTCTTTCTATATTAGATTTATATATTAGGTTTTCCTTAAATGCTTTTTGTTAGTATTCTTTTAGCACCTTTTTTCAATATAGTCAATACCTTTTTGAAAAATTTTTTAAACTTTTTTCAACATTCATTCTGTATTTCTACCACGTAAAAACGATAG
>JAZONT010000088.1:0-4738 GCA_045654665.1 Candidatus Onthoplasma sp. | reverse complement strand
TTGTTTGTTTGCTGGCATAAGTATGTCATCAATTTTTAACACAATAAAAACAAGCAGTGAAACAACTTCTCCAGCTTTGCAAACTTCAACAAATTTAGATGTGGAAACTGAAAAAGAAAATAATTCACATATTGTTAATGGCGATTTAACCTTAAAATGGGGGGCAGAAAACAAACCTCAAATAAGTTTATTGAGTCATTCAAATAGTAGTGGAGCAAACTATACTTGGACTATAACCCCAGCACTTAATTCAAACCACACCTTCCCAGGTGGAACAGTAATATCTATTTCTGGAACAACAATAACTTTCACTTCAGGTACGGATGTGGTAACTGCCACATTGAATGTTGCGGCTGGATATGAATTAACAGCGATTTACTTGGGAAACAATAACGATAAATTATACACATTTATTGATGGGAAATTATATAAAGGTTATGTTGATAACAACAATAAGGGAACGGAAGATACAGATAAAAAAATAACAACAGAGGAACTCGACCCTGAATATAGTGGAACAATAAAATTCTCCGCAAATGTTGCCCCGGTGGAGTATACAGTTGGTTTCTTTGTTAAAAGTGATAATGGTAATTACACTCAAACTTCAATTTCATACAATATAGAAGATTCAATTAATGTGCCGAATGAAGTTGTTGATGAAGATGGAAATTCATTAGATTGCACTTGGTATTACAATGCTGGAGAAACTCTTCCCAGTGATGCTGACACATATACTGTCACATATGGAACAATTAAATTTTTACTAAATCTTAATAATCCACAAGGAACTTGGTATAAATTGTTAAAAGTTAGTGGTTATGGACACTTTATTGGTGGTGATGGTCAAAATTCTCAATCCCCAACAATTGTGGGCTTGTCAAATGGATCTAATGTTGTTTTTGATTTTAAAATAAAGAACTCATCATCATATTGGGCAAAATACTCTTCATATCTAGATGAATATGATATGTATGGTGCGATCAGTAACGATGAAAATAATAATATTAATGAAACTGAAATTAAGTTTCCAGGCGTTGATTTGTATAATGGAACTAAATTTGCAACAGGAGAAGGATATTCTTTTACCAAGCGAGACGATCAACCTTTGAATGAGTACGGTTATGCTGTTTTTAACTTTGGTCACCATATAACTCATTATTGTATTTTGTTTAATAGTTCTGAGTATTTAACTTTTGATGGAAGCTCTTGGGGAATTTCACAAACTGATTATAAAATTGAAATTGAATACTTGGAAAATGTTGATTTTGGTGCTGTGGCAACATATTTAAATCGTCCACAATGGATTTTAGATAATTTGTCAAGGGATATTATTATCACACCAGTTTGGGCGCAAACAACAATTAGTGTTCAGTATAATAATGAACAAGTTGGAAGTGGTTCTTTTGCTTATGACTTCTCATTAGGTCCACAATCAAATGATGGTATTGAAAAAGCATTCTTCTGTTATGGGCAAGATGGCAATCTTCTTGCAAACTCTGGTGTTTGGAACTACACAAATCTAAGTTACACTCCAACAGATAACAAAACAACTTATGTCGTTGAAGTAACTCCAATGTATTTAGATAGCGCAGTTAAAGTTAACTTAAGTGTGAATAGCTCAATTCACGAAGAAACTTATAAGTTGGTTGGAACAAATTATTCATTTGCAACTGGCTACGAAGATGCACCTAACGAAGTTGACTACAACGAAATATGGTCGTTTGATGAATTTGAAGATGAAAACTTGGCACCATATCCATTAATTGAAGATTATGCTAATGACGTATTGGGTGGATATATTGTTAATTATGAGCAGAACCTTAATGAAAAAGTGGTGTTTGATATATTCAAAAAGGTTTATTATTCAAATGGAACTGTTAGTGGAAATACTTTAAATTCTTCAACAGACCCAGGATTGTACATTTATTTATTTAATGGTCAAAACATTCAAACAGAATTTGGTGACGATAATAAAACGGTTGTTTATGCGTTGCCAACAATTGCCAATGATTATGCCCAAACTATTGGTTGGACGGAAAACTCTAATTACTATAAAACCAATTATGAAAATGAAAGAAATCAAAATTTTTCAAATGAGTTCTCAGATAAAGACGAACAAACAGAATGGGAATATGTCGCAGACAATTGGTTTACATTTAATGTTAATGAATCTTCAACAACATTAACAGGTAAATATGTTTATGCAGTTGATTTATTTTATGAAAATATAGATAATGATACGGACAGCATTAAAGGTCAATGGTATGGTGAGAGAACGAGTTTAAATCTTGGCAGTTTTAACAAAGATGACATGCAAGATCCACCAAATAAAGCTTTTAATGGTTGGATTGTTAATACATTCGAAATAAATAAGGAAAAATACACTGTCGATGTGAGCTCAAAAAGCAGTATTCGTATTACTGATAAAAATGATAGTAGTCGTTCTATAACTATATATGCCACAAAATCAGATCAATCAACGATTTTTTATGAAGATATTACAGGCATTCAAGGTAATATGATTTTGGAACAAAAAAGTCTATTAGGTCTAGTTGCTCCTGTTATAATTGCTGAATTTTCAGACTCTTCTTATAATGTTAATATTAATTTAAACAATTCTGATATCTATTGGAAAAATGAATCAATCACTAATAACGGATTGTGGGGAGTGTATCATTCCGACAAAAAAGAAAGTAATAACTGGATAGGGCTGACATTTATAGTTACTAGTGGCTATAGCTATAATTATCCATTCCAAGTTACAGGCAGTAAGGCGTTCCATAATGGAATTGACATGTATGAAATTATGACAGATGATGATGAGTCTAACGATGTTAATAGTGTAGCTAGCAATGATTCATATTATTATGTTTATAACTTTGGTCATAGAATTTCTGGTTGGCTTATTGAATGTAGTGGAAAGAATATTTATGATGATGGAATGAATAGAAATTACCTTTACTTCAATGGTTCAGATTGGGAATTTAAGAATGAAGCAACCGAAACACCAATTGAAAATTTAACAAGTGAAAGATTGAATGATATTGCTAGTTTCTTGGATTATAGTGAAATAGAATTTAGAACAAACCGATTGATATACTTAACACCAGTTTGGGAAGCAGTAACAATTAATGTTGTTAATGAAGATGAAGTTCCGGTGGGATCGGGCAAATTTGCAACTGACATAACATTAACTGCACTTGGCGATGATGAGGTTGGCAAAACATTCTTCTGTTATGCGGAAGTTAATCAAGACGGTAACCTAACCGGCAATTATCTTGCAAATAGTGGAATTTGGAACTACACAAATTTGATTTACGACATTGATTTATATGACGAAACAACAGGTATTTGCACTTATAAAGTGAATGTTGATCCGTTCTATTTAGAAGATGCAGTTAGAGTTGACTTAAGTGTGGACAACTCAATTTATGGAAACACTTTTGAACTAACAGAAGGTCAATATTCTTACGGAGAAGGTTACACTGATGCTGAAGTTGATTACACAACATTAAAAGGTGCTGTGACCGCTCAAAACACAACAACCTATCCTTTAATTGAAAATTATGCAAAATATGTTTTACAAAACTATATTAAAGATTACAACTTGCTAACACAAGATGAAGATCTACATCAAATATTTAATAAAGTTTACTATTCAACAGGAACTGCTGTTGGAAACACATTAACAGCAACAAGTCCAACACTTCACATTTATTTAGTTAATGGTCAAGGAGTTGATATTTTACCAATGTTTGAGCATTCTCACGCACAAATTATTGGTTGGACTGAAAACTCTAATTACTATGAAACAAATTATGAAAATGCAGGTGGACAAGACTTTAGCGTTGAATTTACAGGTAAGACCAAACAAACAATATGGATATATCAAAATTCAAATTCAACAACATTAACAGCTAAATATGTTTATGCGCTAGATTTGTGGTATGAAAATGGAGTTTATGATAACAATGTTTATGAATTTACATCACAAAAGGCTCAATGGTATGGTGCAAACACACCGCTTGATTTCTCAGAAATAACACCTGCAACAACACCTTCATTTAAAGCAAGTTTTGCAAATTGGCTGTTGGATATTCCAAACGCAATTGCTAATGGATATATTGTTTCTAGAAATGTTAATGACAATGGTAAAGGAACAATAACAATAAGTAAAAATTCAAATGAGTTCATCTTTGAAGTTGATGGTGTTAATAAATGGCATTCCAATGAAGATAGCGAGTATTTATACTATGATGTTAAATCAATCAAGGGCTATAAGTTTTTAGATCAAACAGCAGAAGATGAAAATGGCCAACAGCTTCCAATTGTTAAAGCAAAATGGGTAAACATTTATGACTTAAACATTGAAAACACATCATCTTATTGGTATAATGTTGCCGATGGAGCAAAAAGAGATGATTCAACATTATATGGTGCTATTTCAAACAAAGACTCAGATAATAGTGTCATAACAGCAACTTTTAATTTTATTAGTAGTGACCTCTATGCTTATCCTTTCCAAATAACTGGAGATAAAGCGTTCTTCATGCGTGATGATCTTAGCAAGGATGAAGTTAATAGTGTTGTGGGTAATGATTACTATTATGTTTATAGCTATGGTGAATATATCGCAGGTTGGAAAATTGAAATTAACAATGGCGAATATTTTAACTACAATGGATCAACTTGGGCAAAAGTTGCTGAAGGTGACAGCGAAAACTTAACAGCAAATATG
>JAZONT010000087.1:0-4758 GCA_045654665.1 Candidatus Onthoplasma sp. | reverse complement strand
ACCGCTTGGCCTCCGACTTAATGTAATCATTATGAAAAAACCATTAGTGGCAATTGTTGGAAAACCCAATGTTGGAAAATCTACGTTTTTCAACAAAATAGCAGGAAGTAAAATTAGTATTGTTGAAGATATCCCAGGTGTTACTAGGGATAGAATTTTTGCCAATGCTGAGTGGTGTGGCTACCAATTTCAAATAGTGGACACAGGCGGTCTTGATTTTGGAAAAGATGATGAAATCAACAAACGAATTATTGAACAAGCCAATTTAGCAATAGATCTTGCTGATGTTATAATTCTTTTTGTTGATGGAAAAGAAGGGATGACACAACAAGATATGGAAGTTGCCACATATTTGAGAAGAGCAAAAGCACCAAAAGTGGTGGCAGTTAATAAGTTAGATAACTATCAAATTGAAAAAACCTATGAATTCTATGAACTTGGTTTAGGTGATCCAATCGCAATAAGTGCAGAACATTCTAAGGGTGTTGGTGATTTGTTAGACGAAGTTGTTAAACACCTTAAAAAGATTGATTTAACTGAAGATCATGAAACTGTCAAAATTGCTTTAGTTGGAAAACCAAACGCTGGAAAATCAAGCATAACAAACAAACTTTTAGGCGAAGATAGAGTGGTTGTAAGTTCTGTTGCCGGAACAACAAGAGATGCAATTGATAGTCCGTTTAGATGGAACAATAAAGATTATGTTTTAATTGACACAGCGGGGCTAAGAAAGAAAGCAAGAATTGAACCTGATAGCATTGAAAGATATAGTGTTATTAGAACATTAAATGCCATTGAAAGATGTGATGTTGCTGTGCTTGTTTTAGATGCCAGTGAGGGTATAACTGAACAAGATGTTAAAATTGCGGGACTTATTCATGAACAAGGAAAACCTAGCGTTATAGTTGTTAATAAATGGGATTTAATGGAACGAAATGAAGCAACAAGAAAAGCTTACGAAAAACAATTCGAAACTGATTTGGCGTTTATGAAGTATTTTGTAACACTTTATGTGTCATGTGAAACAGGTCAAAGAATAGGTCAAATCATGGAAAAAGTTGATTACGTTTTAAATAATGCCAAAAGGGAAGTTCCAATGGCATTATTCACAAATGTGTTGTTAAATGCAATAAGCACAACTGAACCACCAGCAAAAAACGGTAAGAAGGTTAAAATTTTATATGGTCAACAAGTAAACACTTGTCCGCCAACATTCACAATTTATTGCAATCACGCAGAACTTATAGAAAATTCTTATTTAAGATATTTAGAAAACAGCTTCCGTAGGGCGTGGGATTTTAAAGGAACACCAATAAAAATTCAATTCAAAAACAAAAATGAAAATTAAAACAAAAAACACCAGATTACCTGGTGCTTTTTTTAAATGTTTGCTTGGCTTTCATTTTCAGCTTTTTTGTCTAAAAATGCTTGATAATCCTCAGCGTAATCTTCAAACAAATTAGACATAAAACTCACAAAATGTTCTTGAAGTTTTTCCTTAGTCCCTGGAACCGGATATGATACCCTACATGAAAAGTCTGAGATATGGACAATATAAGGTGAAAAACCCCTAGGGTCTGCGTAAAATTTTCCGTTGCAACAAATTCTAAATGGTATTAATTTATTGTCAACTTTGAGTGGTGTTAGAGATCTAAAAAGTTCAATCTCTTTTTCTGTTAATTGATATTTCATAAGCCATGTCTCCTTAAGCGCATATTAGCAGATAAGTTGAAAAAAATCAACAAATTTTATTCGGTTTTTTTTTAATATTTTAAAATTTTTTGAACATAAAGAGATTTGTGGTTTGTAAATAGTTGCATTAAAAAATAATATTTGTTATTATGAGCTTAATAAAGACTAAAAGAGAGATTTATGAATTATTTGTATTATATTATTTTAGCAATTATATCTTACTTTATTGGGAATTTCAGCTCGGCTAGGGTGATTGCAAAAGCAAAGCATGACGACATAACTAAATATGGCAGTGGCAACCCTGGAACTTTGAACACTTGGCGTGCATTTGGTTTTTGGGCAGGAGTTTTAACTTTTATATTGGATATGTTAAAAGGTTTAATTCCAACATTGGTTGCTTATTTTGTGTTTAAATACGTTAATGGTTGTTCAAGTGATATTGCTGTTTATGTTGCTGGATTCTCAGTTGTTCTTGGTCACATTTTCCCAGTTCTGTTCAATTTTAAAGGTGGAAAGGGAATTGCAACAAGTGTTGGTGTGTTTCTAGTTATAAATTGGTGGGTAAGTTTAATTGCATTTGCAGTTATGATTATTGGAATGATTTTTGTTAAATATGCATCAATTTTCACTATAGGATATGTTGTGGCAATGTGTATTGTTGAAATTTGTTTATGTAATCCTATAAACTGGATCAATTATCTGTTTATTAGTGGAATTTTATTTTTGGTTTTATATGCACACAGAGCAAATATTGCTCGACTAATTCAAGGTAAAGAAAATAAAACCGAACTTTTAAAAATGCTTAAAGGGCTAAAAAAGAAAAAGAATGAAGAAGTTAAACAAGGTGAAGTTGAATAAACTATATTATTGTTTTCTAAAAAATTTAGTATAAGAAAAAACACCCAAAAGGTGTTTTTTTAATTTATTATATGTTTAAGCTAAACATATGATATTGGCATTCATCAATTTTTAGTTCCAAAAATTCACACCATTTCTTCTGAATAAAGTGAAAGAAATCGTCATCAATCTTTCCCCAATCGAAATTATTTAAAGAAAAGTAAATAGAATGATCAAAAAGTTTAATCTCAAAGTCTAGATCTTTTTTAAAATTTTTGCAACGAACCCCCATTTCTACGTTGTTTAATTTGAAAAGACATAGTTTATATGAATTTTTCATAAATTCTTTGTTAACATAATCACAAAATTCAGCAAGTTGAGCGTTAGAAATTTGATTTGCATAATATCCAAACTCTTTTCCATATTTAAATTGAACATGATCTCCTGCCTGATAAACAATGTCAATGTTTTTATCTCTATCCATAAAATTCTCCTAACCTCATGAAGATAACATGAAAATGAAAAGATGTCAATAGTGTTTATTGAGATTTATTCATATAATGTTGATTAAAAGTTGTTTTTATGTTATAATAATAAAACAAACGATTAAAGAAGGAGTGTAACAAGGGCTCCCAGAGAGGCAAACGAAGAGCGTCGATGGGAAAACAAATTTACCTCCCAAAAAATAAGTTTTGCAAAAGTAAAACGATTAAAGAAGGAGTGTAAATTTGTTAGATACTCATTGCCATATCAACGATCAACATTTTAAAGGAGAGGTTGACCAAATCGTTAACAGTTTTTTATCTTCTGGTGTTGAAAAAGCAATTTGTGTTGGTTGTTGCCCAGAAAGCAATCGTGATGTAATTGCACTTTCAAACAAATACGAAAGTGTGTATTGTGCTGTTGGTGTTCATCCTGACGATTGTGAAAAGTATAACGAACAAGAACTAGAACAGCTTTTAATTAATAGAAATCATAAATTGGTTGCGGTTGGTGAAATTGGTTTAGATTACTATCACAATAAAGATAATAAAGACAAGCAAATTGAAGTATTTGAAAGTCAAATAAGTCTTGCAAAAAAATACAATTTACCCATTATTATTCATTGCAGAGAAGCCTTTGGGGACACTTTAGAAATTTTAAAGAAGCATTCGCCTTTACACAATGGATTTGTTTTTCATTGTTATAGTGGAAGTGTTGAATTTGCAAGAGAAATTATAAAATTGGGTGGAAAAATATCTTTTACTGGAACTGTGACGTATAAAAACGCAAAAAACGTTCAGGAAGTGGCCAAAAATATTCCATTAGACAGCTTCTTTTTAGAAACAGATTGCCCGTACCTTGCTCCAACACCATATCGTGGTCAAAGAAATGAACCAAAATATGTTCTTGAAGTGGCTAAATTTATTGCAGATTTAAGAGGAATATCTTTCACAGAGATTGAAGATATAACAGATAGAAATGCTAAAAAGTTCTTTAATATTGAGTAGAAATAAATATAAAGAGATATGTAATTCTCTTTTTTTGTTGAAAAAGGCAAAATTTAAAAAAATTTTTTAAAAGGGTATTGACAAACTGAAATTTCGTGTTAGAATATAATCGTCAGCTTGGCTAAATGGTCGCAAGTTAAATGTGATGTTTAATTTGAGGAAAGTCCGAGCTTCACAGAGCAAGGTGCTTGCTAACGGCAAGTCGAGGCAACTCGAAGGAAAGTGCAACAGAAAATAACCGCTATACCCCTGAGCTGGTTTTTAGTAAGGATGAAAAGGCGAGGCAAGAGCTCACCGCAGTGTTGGCGACAACGCTGGTCCATGCAAACCCCACCTGAAGCAAGGTTAAAATGCCCTATAGGTTGCTCGCTTGGGCATTAAAAATACCGCTAGAGATGCGTAGCAATGCGTAAACTAGATTGATGACCATTTAAAACAGAACTCGGCTTATAGGCCAAACTGCCACCTAAATGCTTTCATCCTTTTGGATGGTGGAGAATGTGAAAACGTTCTCCATTTTTTATGTGGCGATGTCGCCCTTTGTAATCGTTTGAGCAGTTGCTCAAACTTCATTGTTAGGCGCATCGCCACATCGTATGAGGGACAACCAAATGTTTTTCCCTCATTGCTCCTTTTCCTTTTTTTAATAAGGATTTTATATTTTAAATAATTGGTAAAGCTGTGAGATGTCGCTCTTTGTAATCGTTTGAGCAGTTGCTCAAATTTCATTGTTAGGCGC
>JAZONT010000086.1:0-1572 GCA_045654665.1 Candidatus Onthoplasma sp. | reverse complement strand
ACCGATTGTTGCACGGCATCTATCTAAAACTTTTCTCATTTCACCAGATGGAAGACGAAGAGTTGCGTAACCGCCGTCTTTAGCCATCAATTGAGCTGACAAACCAGCACTTCTTACCATTTGTCCACCCTTTCCTGGTTGTAATTCAATGTTGTGAATTTTAGCACCAAGAGGAATTTCAGAAAGTGGAAGAGCATTTCCTGGTTTAATTTCAGCACCAGCACCACTCATAACTTTGTCGCCAACGTTTAAACCTTGTGGAGCGATGATAAATCTTTTTTCACCATCAGCATAGCTTAATAATGCAATGTAAGCTGTTCTGTTTGGATCATATTGAATGCTTTCAACTTTAGCCATAACGCCATCTTTGTTACGCTTAAAGTCGATAATTCTATATTTTCTTCTGTTAGCACCACCGATATTTCTTACAGTGATTTTACCTTGAGCATTACGACCACCAGTTTTCTTAACTGTTGTGAGTAATGATTTAGGAGCAACAGCATCTTTTGACAATTCGTCATAAGTTTTATATGTTACGAATCTACTACCAGCAGATGTAGGTTTTTTAGTTCTAATAGCCATTATTTACTCCTTTTATTAGTTCAAGCTTTCGAAGAATGCGATTGGCTTACTATCAGCTTTCAAGAAAACGATAGCTTTTTTGTAATCACTTGTTCTTCCTTCAACTTGACCATGTCTTGTATTTCTAACTCTTTTCTTGCCATTGCAATTAACTGTGTTAACTTTTGCAACTTGAACTTCAAATAATTCTTCAACTGCCTTTTTGATTTCAACCTTGTTTGCAGCAGTTGCAACTTTGAAAGTGTAAATTTTGTTTGGGATGCCTGCGTAAGACTTTTCAGTCATAATAGGCTCTAAGATAATTTCTTGCGCTTTCATTATACGTATGCCTCCTCAATTTTCTTGATTGCGTTTTTAGTGAACACTAAGAAAGTGTTTTCAACAACATCGCAAACATTCAATAAAGCAACGTCTTGCGCGCTAACTTTTTGAATATTGTTTGTTGCTTTAACAACGCTTTCATCTTTACCATCAGTTAAGATGATTGTTCTTTTATTTAAACCAAAAGTTTTTAAGAATTCACTTGCTGCTTTAGTTTTGCTATCAGCAAATTTGATATCATCGATAACATAAACTTCGTTTTGAGCAATTTTTTGAGAAATTGCACTTGAGAAAGCGATATCTCTCATTTTCTTGTTGATTTTTTGACTGAAATCTCTTGGCTTTGGTGCGAACACTACGCCACCGCCGTCGAATTGTGGAGCACTTCTTTCATCATGACGAGCACCACCTGTTCCTTTTTGACGGTAGATTTTCTTTTTACTTGCGTTAACTTCACTTCTTGTCAAAGCTGATTTTGTTCCTTGACGAGCATTATTGTGTTGAGCAACAATAACTTGGTGAATTAAAGCTTCATTATATTCTGCGCCGAAAACTAAATCATTTAATTCGATTGAGTCAACAGCTTCTTTATTCATATTATAAACACTAAGTTTTGCCATAATCTATCTCCTCTTATGCTTTAGCAGCAGACTTGATAGTTACGATTGA
>JAZONT010000085.1:0-2624 GCA_045654665.1 Candidatus Onthoplasma sp. | reverse complement strand
GTAACAATACAAACTTTTGGATCACTAGAAGAAGGTTGAACTGTTGCTATGCTACCAGTTTGTGCGCTATTTCCGCTAGAGTCTTTTTCAGCACTTATTGCAAAAGTTACAGCACTATTTGCTGAACCTGGTGTTGTTGCTAATAAGAATCTTTCGCTATCTCCTGCTGTAATTGTAGCTGTTGAAACAGGGAATTCAACTGCTGTTGCATTTACTGTTGAAGCACCAGTTGCAAATACACAAGCATTTGCAAATAATGAGAATTCAAACATCTTAATATCATTTAAGAAATATTGCATTGCTCTGTTATTTGCATTGTAGTCATTCTCCATAAATGTGTCAATAGGTTTGATTTTAAACCAATTTCTATCAGCAATTAAACCAAATATGCTACTTCCATCAAAGATTTTTTCTCCATCATCTGAATAAACATCAAAGTTATCTACTGGATAAATATTTCCAAGAAGTGTAGCTTTATCAATTTGAAATGCATTTGCTAAAACATTTAAGTCTAAATAAGCACGAACATCATTTCTTAAAAGAATAACAATATCTTCTGGATCAGTCCATGTTGTAACAGGATTTCCTTCTCCTCCTACTAAATGCCAAGCATTGTAACTTGTTGAAGGCATTTGGAAATTTAAGAATAATTCTCTAGCCTTTGTTGAGAATGTTTTTGCTAAATCAGCACTTGTTAAAGGTGAAGAAACTGTTTCAACTTTAACCATGTTGTTTTTGTAAGCACTTGAAACAAGCGCTTTTGTAAATTTAAATTCATTAATATACATTCCATTATATAATGAATTTGTAAGTCCAGATATAAAGCTGTCTAAACTTTCCCAAGAAACAAAAGCTTCTTTTAGTTTAGTTCTAATAATTGTTAAAGGATATTGCATATCATAGTTTTTAACTAGATATTGAACTTTAACATCAGCTTCATATTTTTGAAGGATTCCAGCAAAATCATTTGCGTTGTATTGTCTACCTTTTGCTGGATTAACATATATTTCTTGACCAGCATATCCTAAAGGCATAACATTTCCTTCTAATCCTTTAAGTGGTGAATTGAAAGTTTTAGTTTCAATTTGAGTGTAAACTATTCTGTTTACTAAAGCATTGCAAAACTCGTTATAAACTTCAGGAACAGTTAAAATAGGTTGTGCAAAAGTTCCGATATCAGTATCATCTTCCAAAATAGGAATATATTGATGATAAATATCTGAACTAATTTGTCTTATTTTGTTTAATGAGTTTTTAAGACCTTGTGATAACATAATAATATTTCCTTTCTTTAAAATATATTTATTTCAAGAAGTTGCCTTTTGAATCAAAGCAGTCCTTCCATGAAATACTAACTTCTTCTTCATCTTCTATTTTTTGTGATGAAGGTTTTCTTTGAAAAGATAAAGAGTCGTCACCCATTGAAATTTGTTGAAGCAAATTTCCATTTGTTTCAATTAACTTTTCTTTTTGATCTTTAAGCTTTTCAATTTCATCATTTCTTGCTGAAATATCAGAGTTCATTTTACTTGTATCAGAAATAAGAAGCCCTATGTCATCAGCAATTAACCCAGAAGCTTCTTTTCCTATTTTTTCTTGAACTCTTTCAGTTAGTTTTTTCATTTCTTCGTTTGTCATGGTATACCTCCTTTATTTTATACAAACATTTGTTTTATGTCAAATTTTAGAATATTATAGTTGCTTTTCTATGTTTAAACTTAAACCACTTTTTTGAATTGTCATCTTCAGATGGTGTTGGTTCTGGTGGAACTGGTGTTCCATCATAAATATAAACAATATATTCTTCTGAATATTTTACATTTCTTATTCCAGTTCCAACTAACGGATCAACAGAATTTGAATAACCTCCAAGCCAAGTATCATTTCCATGATTTTCTCGTTCCATATGAATATGAAGTCCAGTTGAAGCAGTTCCAGCAGGATTTCCTTCATATCCTATTTGTTGACCTTGTAAAACTGTTTGACCTTGAACAACAGTTCTTGTTTCGTCCATATCACCAAAAAGCCATAAATCATGATTTGTTGGATTATAAATAATTACATAAGGTCCATATCCAGAATTTGAAGTAACAGCTTTCACAATTCCATCACACATTGAATAAACAGGTTGACCAACACCAGTTTGATAAGCTTTTCTTGTTTGAAGGTCAACACCTGCATGAATGTGTCCAGTTCTAGGTTCGCCCCATGCTCCAGTTACAAGAAATTCTTCATTAATAAGTGGTGCTAAATTACATTGTGTTGCCATTTTCAGATTCCTTTCTATTTAATATCAATATGTACTACACCTTTCATGTTTTTACTATTTGTATATGTATAATTAAGAATTCCAGATTTAACAAGTGTTTGACAATATGCAAGCAAATTTTTAGTTGTAATATTTTTGATATAAAAATCAGCAGCCTTTCCTTCAAGGTGTTTAGAACCTCTTATTCCTCCAACAGCTGCATTATGTTTTTGACATCTTGTTCCTGATGTAATTATAGCAGGATTTCCTCCAAAGTGGAAGCGAATATCTTCCATAACTTGAACTAATTTGTGATTTATGTTATTAGCTCCACACCCACATTTGCAATTAAATTCTTCTTTTTTAAAGTGTGGAA
>JAZONT010000084.1:0-9698 GCA_045654665.1 Candidatus Onthoplasma sp. | reverse complement strand
TTTTCCGCTTTTTTTAAAAATTTTTATTAATTTATTTTTTCGCCATTAATTACAAATCTTTTATCTGCCAACTTTTCAATTGAGTTTTGATTTCTATCAGGAATTATAGCAAGAAGAGTTATTGAACCTTTATCACAATTTTTTGTTAACGTAACAAGATTCTTTATCAAGCGAAACCCATCTTTTTCAATTGCTGAAATCGAATTAATATCATCAACAACAATCACACAATCTTCACCGCATTCCAAAATTCTTTTTGCCCGTTCAATTGAAAGAGAAATCAACCTTCTAACAACGTCAGCATCATCAGTTAAATTGCAAACAAAATTTTCACAGGTTTTTAAATTAGATAAAAACAATTTATTTTTTTCTGCAAGTGAAACATTTAAATACAATTTATTTTGAACTTCACAATTCATCAACATATCAACAATTGATTTTGTGTTGTTGTTATTATTTTCACCATAGAAATAAACATTTTCACCAAGCAAAATGTTTAAGTTATTATATTCTTTCTTTTTAAATGTTAATTTTTTTGTTGGAAAAACATGTTGAACATTTGAATAATCAAGTCTATTTTTTTCCATTTGGTTTATTGGACAATCATTAATGCTAAAAATTTTTTGAACAACGTTTGTTGATCCGTCAGACAAAATTTCAGCAACTGCTCTATCACCCATTTTAACTTCAACATTTTTAAGTGTTTCATTTGGAACAAAATAATTAACATTCCTTAAATCTTTTTCAACCCATAGCAATGCAGAATTATTATTAACTAACTCTAGCCAACCAGCAACAGTTGCTGTTTCACATCCTGAAGAATTCTCAATTTTTTGATTTAAAGTTTGAACGCTTCCAAAATCAAATAAGTTAGAAAAACTATAACCAAACGTTTTTGGAGGTCTTCCCTGCTTTGTTTTCATTTGCGGTTCTTTTTTGCCACTAACAATTTCAACAATCTCTTTAATTAAATCTTCTTTCTTTTTGCTTGTTGGAGAAGCAACACCTGTTTTTCTTGCCAAATCTCTCAAGGCAAAGATATTAAGTTCATTCAAATTTTCTTTTAACATAAACACTTTTCCTTTCATGCAAATAATATCACATAATCGACATTTTGTAAAGGAATTTTGTAAAAAAAGATTTCAAAAACAGCATTTTTGAATAAAATAAATAATAAATTCAATTAAACCACATCTATTTTTATAATCCTATCAATAAACCGTTTTCCTCAATTTAAAAATGATTTTAATAAACAACTCAAGCTTGCAACATTCATATCCTAGTAAGTTGAAACTGTTTTTGTTATTTATAAATAATTCCGCTTTAATTTGTAACAAAAATTGATTGCCTGAGCGACTTAGCGAATGCGTTTAGCGAACGGCAACTGTTTTTGTTATCCCTAAACTTATCATCATAGCAACATCAACAGTTTGCATTGTTAAATTGTCAATCGAGCAAATTTTTTCTTGAAGTCTGCGCTTATCTAAGGTTCTAATTTGCTCAAGCAAAACAACACTATCTTTAACAAGATTGTATCTATCCTTATTGAGTTCAATATGCGTTGGCAATTTTGCTTTGGTTAGCTGACTGGTTATTGCTGCAACAATAACTGTTGGACTAAATTTATTTCCAACGTCATTTTGAATAACCAAAACCGGACGAACACCACCCTGTTCACTTCCAACAACAGGGCTTAGGTCTGCATAATAAATATCGCCACGGTTAATTTGCATTATTCTCCTTTTAAATAATCTATGGTCAACTTAAAATCATCCACACTTTCATAATCTTCCATAAGGGAATTTATTGCCAATAGGTATTCATTATCAGTGTATGCCAGCAAATCAAATTTTGGCATTAGAGGTCTTATCACTTCACCAAAAGATAAGAGATATTCTTGATAAGCTTTTATCTCTTCATCCATAATATTCTCCTTTAAAATTTTTCTTAAACCTTAGCAAGTTGTTTTTTTAATTTTTCGTAAAAATCTTCTTGCATTTTCTTAAATTCGGCAACCATAAGATTGAGTTCTTCATTTTTTGTTTTTAAATCTTTTTCCGCTTTAATCGTGTCCACAATACCCATAACTGTTCCATTAATCATCATTTCAACAATATGACGAGGTGATTTATCCATCCAGAGCATCATATAAAGCATTGCAGTTTGTTTTGCTTTCTTAAAAAAACTATTTTCCTTAATTTCAAAATCATTATTGATTGCAAAAACATCACATTTGTTTGCAAATTTTTCATACATGTCATATTGTTTTTCAAATAATTTTCTCAATGTTTCATTTTCAATCTTTTTTAAAATTTTATCAATTGCAAGCATTCCAACTGTTGCATCTTGGTATACCCTATTAGCCAAAGTCATTTCCTTTTTTTCCATAATTTCCTCCAGCAATAGTTTTTGCAATTAATTTGTTCTTATGCAAAGAAAAAAGAGATCTTAAAACCTCTTTTTTAACTAAATCAAAATTAACGCATAGCCCAGTAACAAACTTGAAATTGTTGTCATCAAAACCACAAACAAGTTAACTTTCCAATTTTTGTTTTGTTTTAATAACATAATTAAACCCAACCCAGCATTAACACAAAGCCCAGCAACAAGCGCACCAAAACCTAAACCTTTTAGCAAGAACAACTCAGTTAAAACAACACTTGAAGTACAATTTGGAATTAAACCAATTAAAACCGCCAAAAGAGGTTGAATAAATCTTCCCGCATTTAAGAATTCAATTAATCTATCATAACCAACCCAAATGTGAGTTAAAAAGCCGAAAAGAATGTTAATTAACAATATAAATGCACTTATTTTTAAACAATGTAACATTGGATGAAACCAATCAAATGATTTTGTTTCCACGTGGTGATGACAGCATCCACCATGAACAACTTCTTCTTCATGTTCATGATGAGTTTCTTCTAATTTGTCTTTTTTAAAGAATATTTTAAACAATGCAATTGATAGATATCCAACAATAATGGCAAACACCAATTTAATTCCAATAAGAAGCACCATCCAACCAATTGATTTTGGATTAGCAAGCAAAATTGGAATTGCCTCATCGCTTGTTGCAATATAAACCGCAATCAATGCACCAATGCTTAATTTACCCTTGCTAAACAAATCTGTTGAAACAACTGAAAATCCACACTGAGGAACACACCCCATAACAGCACCTGCCACCGGACTTGCTTTACCCTTTAAAAACTTGTTTTCATGAACTTTTCCTGCATTTTTAAATTCTATTAATTCAATCAAATAATAAACAACAAAAAGAATAGGCAAAATTTTTGCCGTGTCAATCAATGCTTCTAAAATAACATGCCAATATTCGTGCATTACAATCCTTTTGTGTTAAAATTTTTAAATTGTCTTTTTATTTTTTCAATAATATGATCAATCAGGCGTTCATCAACCAAAACAGGTAAATCACCCACGCTTTTTGCATTCATAACAAATGTTACAATACTTATTTCTGTTTCGGTTAAGTTCAGCAAATCCCACCTTAAATCTGAAATGAATTTTTTAAATTTATTTTTAATAGATTTAAGCCAGCGTTCTTCTTCCTGTTTTTCTTTTTCTTCTTGAGTCATAATGCGAATATTATAGCATACCAATTAGGCAAAATCAACCCATATTTTAACAAATTATATAAAAATTTTTAATCACAATTCGCTATGCAAAAAAATGTCGAAATCATATAAATTTACAGCAAAAACAAGCAATAATGCAACATGCAACATTGCAAACTAAAGCTATTGGAATTGCGAGTCCCGTCTTCTTAACATTAGTGCAAGAAAAATAAATACTGCTCACATAAAAAATTGTGTCACTACTACCCATTATAACGCTGGCACATTTCCCAACATAACTATCCACTCCATATCGAGCAAATATATCACGCAACAGCACATATCCCGCATTTGAACTAAATGGTCTAATTAACACCAATTCACACACTTCAGTTGGAACACCAATCAAGTGAAATAACGGTGATAAAAATTTACATAAATATCCGCTAAGACCACTACCTCTAAACAATTCCACGGCAACAAACATCGCAATCATAAACGGAAGCAGTGTTGCCATCAAAGGAAGCGATCCCTTAGCCCCTTTAACAAATCCAGAATAAGCATCAACACCCTTAATTAAAGAATAAACAAGCACAAAACAAATCAAAACAGGAATAAACAAATCAACCATGTTTTGCCTGCTTTTTTCTTCGTTTTCCACACAATACCACCACTAACAAAACTCCAAGTATTGTTGGAATAAATGTTGAAATAATCGTTGGCAATAAAACACAACTTGGACTAACACTTCCAGCCATTGCACGCATTCCTATAACTGTTGTTGGGAGAAGTTGAATTCCTGTTGAATTTATAACAACCAACATTATCATTGCAAAGCTCGCTTTCTCACTTCCATCGTCTAAACCTTTCATAGCCTTAATTCCATAAGGCGTTGCAGCAGAGCCAATTCCTATTATGTTTGATGCAATATTAAGACAAATATTTTTTTCGGTTTCCGGATTAGTTTGTCCAAAAATTTTTCTAACCGGCCGAGATAAAATTGACGACAACTTATGACTAAGTTTACAGTCATCTAGAACTTGCATAAACCCCATCCACAAAGCATAAATTCCAATAAACTCAATAGCCATTGTGACACCCATTTTTGAAGCATTTATCATCGTTGAAATTATGCTAGATGGTGCTTGAAAACAGGTCATTGTTAAACTAGCAATCATTATTATCAACCAAATCTTACTCATAAAATAATTTATGAATAGTAAAAATTTTTATGAACAAAACAAAAGAAAAAAGCATATAGAATATGCTTTTTTAAACAAATTTTAAGAATTCTTTACCCTGAGAATTATAAATTTCACTCACTATTTTTTCACACTTTTCTTTTGAAGTTGTTTCAGGTGTGAAATTAAGTGACTCAGACGTTGCAGCAATTGCAAATGCTTGGAATGTTAAAGAAATTTCAGTATATAAATATTCATTACCCATTTCTGGAGCCAATGCCAATTGATTTTTCTCAATAACATCAACACCTTCAGTTGTTGAAGTTGGATGACTTGTTGTTGAAACTAAGCAACGAAATTTCTTGCCGTCTTCCGCCACAAAAACATAATCAATCCATGCATCATTATAAAAATTATCTCTTTTAACTTCAGGATGAAGAGGATTAATATACTCCGTTCCTAACCCTAAAACAGGATTAATGAATTCATCTAAAACCTTTTCCTTGCTAGCATCTCTTTTTTCCGCATTGATTTCATAAACAACAACTAAATATATTCTAACCTTAGATAAATTTCTAACAACCAATGGTGTGTTTGTTAATTTCTGACCTGGAACAATATCTTCTTTGTTATAAATGATAATTTCACTTCCACCACTCATTCCTGTTGCAGCATCCAACTCAATTTCCAAATTTGCCAATTTTATTTCACCTGTTACCTGTTGAGATCGTTCACTATAAAAAGCATAAACACCACCAAATGCTATTGCTAGTATCAACAAAATAGCCAAAATTATAATGGCCAATGTTTGCCCTGAAAATTTTTTCTTTACCATCATTACCCCTAATGTGATTTTATATTTTTACATTGCACCCACCTAAAAGCACAATGAAATTAATTCTATATTTCATATATTACTTATTAACAAGATAATTGTCAAATAAATATTAAAATTTGTTGAATTTTTTTATTATTTGTTTTAAAGGGTAATGTTTAAGTTTTATATGATTGATTTTTCAACATAATTTTTAACTAAATAAACAAACTCTCTGCAAGTTGGTTTTTCATCTTCCACATAATAAACATTAAGTTTTTCCATCATTTCAATATTCCAGCATTTATCAATTAGATTTCTAATATTTCTCTCAATTGTGCAAACTGTTTTTCCAAATTTGTTTGCTATTTGCGGATACACATCACGAGAAAAAGAAACCACACGCCTGCTCTGGTTAATTAATATTTCCATAAGTTCCACTAACAAAAAATAACCAAGATATTTTTTTGATATCCCCAACTCATCTAATTTCTTAACAAAAAATATTTTTGTTTCAATGTTTTTGCCGTATTTTATTTCTTTTGTAAACATAATTATATTACCTTTAAATTGGTTTTAACATATTTTGAAAATAATGTCAAACATTTTTGTACAAAATAATCGACATTTTTGTACAAAAATTTTAAAAAGAAGAAGATTTGAATAAAAAACCACGGCATCTCCGTGGTTTTATCTAACAATAAAATCAAACCTTTTTATCATTGTTAAGCATCAATTCCTTTCATTGTGAGAGAAATTCTTTTCTTTGTTAAATCAACTGAAAGAACTTTAACTTTAACCTTTTCTCCAACTTTTAAAACATCGCTTGGGTGAGAAATAAATGCATTGGAAATTTGAGAAATATGCACAAGTCCGTCTTGATGAACTCCAATATCCACAAATGCACCAAAGTCAATAACGTTTCTAACCACACCATCAAGAACCATATCAGGTTTTAAGTCTTCCATTGACAAGATATCACTTCTAAGTTCTGGAAGTGGCATATCTTCACGGATATCACGACCTGGTTTTAAAAGTTCTTTAACAATATCTTGTAACGTTGGAACACCAACTCCTATTTCTTCTGCCACTTTATTTTCGCCCTTACTATCAATTAAACTTGGAAGCATATTTAGTTCATTGTTCTTTATGTGTTCTGGTGTTAAATTGAACAATGCCAATAGTTTATTAACTGCATCATAACTTTCAGGGTGAACTGCTGTGTTATCCAAAATATTATTACCGTCAGTAATTCTTAAGAAACCTGCGCATTGTTCATATGCTTTAGGTCCCATTTTCTTAACATTCATGAGTTCACTTCTATCTTTAATGTGTTTAACTTGACTGCGGTAATCAACGATATTTTCAGCAAGGCTGTTTGAAATTCCTGAAACATATGCAAGCAAACTAACTGAAGCTGTATTTAAATCAACACCAACACTGTTAACACAATCTTCAACAGTGTTAGTTAAAACTTCTGTTAAACGATTTTGTGGCATATCGTGTTGATATTGACCAACACCAATTGATTTAACATCAATTTTAATAAGTTCAGCAAGTGGATCTTGCAATCTTCTTGCAATTGAAACAGCAGAACGCAAGTTAACATCGTAATCAGGGAATTCTTTTGCGGCAAGTTTTGACGCAGAATAAACTGATGCACCCGCTTCGTTAACCATTGCATAACTAACTTTTCTATCCAATGTTTTAATCATATCAGCAACCAATATTTCACTTTCTTTGCTTGCTGTTCCGTTTCCAATTGCAATGATATCCACATTGTTTTTAGATATCATTTGGCTTAATTTTACCTTTGCTTCTTCAACCTTATTTTGTGGTGGAGTTGGGTGAACCACAGCAGTGTCTAACACATCCCCTTTTGTGTCAATAACTGCAATTTTACAACCATTATAATATCCTGGATCATAACCCATAATAACATTATTTTTAAGCGGTGCTTGAAGCAACAATGGTTTTAAGTTAACTTCAAACATTTTGATTGCTTGTTCGTTCGCCCTATCAGTTAATGTTCTTCTGCATTCATTTTCAAGAGATGGGAACAATAATCTATCGTAACTATCTTTAATGGTATCTAAAATAATTTCGTTAGTAAATTCGTTTTCTTGCTTATATGCTTTTTCAATTTCAGAAAGCGTTAATTTTTCAGAAATTTCAACAGAAACCTTTAAGCAGTCTTCTTTTTCACCACGATTGAGAGCCAAAATTCTGTGACTAGGAAGTTTTGCCACTTCACCTTTGAAATCTTTATAATTTTCATAGGTTTTATTTTCATCTGTTTCTTCATCCCAAACAGCAGTAATTTGCGCTTTCTTTGCAATAATTTCACGAAGAATTTTTCTTAAATTTGCATCATCACTAATTCGTTCTGCAATAATATCTTTTGCTCCAGCAATTGCTTCTTCAGCAGATTTAACACCTTTTTCTTCATCTATGTATTGAGAAGCAATATTTTCAATAGGTTCAGCAACTTCTTGCGCTTGAATAATATCAGCAAGTGGTTCAAGCCCTTTTGCAATTGCCATTGTTGCACGAGTTTTTCTTTTTGGTTTATATGGCCTATAAATATCTTCAACTTCAGTGAGAGTTAAAGCATTGGCTAAGGCTTCAGCAATCTCATCAGTCCATTTTTCTTGTTCTTTAATTACCTTTTCAACTTTTTCTTTTTCTTTATTTAAATTTCTTAAATAGTTTAATCTATCAGCGAAGTCACGCAAAACTTGGTCATCACAAGCACCATGCATTTCTTTACGATAACGCGCAATAAATGGAATCGTGTTCCCTTCATCAATAAGATTAATGATGTTTTCAGCATATGCTTCTTTAAGATTGAATTCATATGCTAATTGTTGTTGTATTTCCATCGTATCTTTTTGTTCCTTTTAACGTTTTATTTAAAACTACCTTAGTATAACAAAAAAGAATAAAACTGACAAACGATTTTTACACTGAATTTAAAAAATTTTTAGCTTGTTGACAAACACAATTTTTTAATGTATAATTCAAAAAATTAAAAGGAAACTCTATGAGACTGTTTGAAAAAATGAATCAGATTTTAAAAGACAATGAAAGAGCTGAAGTTTATATTTCTTCAGTAATTCAATCATATAAAATCATGTTAGTTAGAACCAATAAAACAAAAGAAATTTTAACAAGACTATCAAACACTAGAAGAAAAAACCAAAAAGAAGAAAGAGAAGATATTATCAATTCTTTGTTTTCAATATTAAGTTACACTGAAAGCAAATATGAAGATTACTTGTTTGAACTTTATGATTTATGTACTCTTCTTTTAGATAACCCTAAAATGAATATTACAGCGAAAAATCGCAAACAATTAATATTCGCAATAAACACTAAAATTCAAATAAGAAAAGATTACGAAACAATTTATAAAAATTTTAAAAATATGGCAAAAAAATTTGATGACATTCCAATGAAAGAAATATTAAAAAGAATGCGTGAAGTGTTTAAATTTGATGGCACTCAAGAATTAGAATATTATGAAGATGTTTATAAACTTTATTCACCTAATTATTACGACGCAAACTCAGGTAAAACAAGTAAAATTTAAACAAAAAAAACGGACAGAATTTGTCCGTTTTTTTTAACCGCTTTCACCATCTAACCATAAATCGTTATTTATGTCATCTGCAAATTGCAAAGCATTTTCTCTGCTCCTAGGATAGAAGTCTTTGATTTGAACCTCCACAAATTTTTGATTCTCATGTTTTTCTATATATTCTTCTAAAGTTACAAGATTATCTAAAAGATTATCTTGTTCTATAATTTTTGAATCAATGTCATATACCGACCTCTTTATTGTCTTCATTATAAAACAATTGTCGAAAAAAGGCAAACAAAACATCATAGATTTAATTTTTTTATAAATTTTTCAACATCTTTTCTTTCAACTTTATACTTATTTGAAATTTTTCCAACTTCTGTTAGTTCAATATTTAAATGCGACCAAGTTCTAAATGATTGTTTATTGTTTCTGTTAATATGAAAAGTTATTTCTTGAAAATTTTTAATTTGCTCCAAATTTAACATAAACTTAACAAATTCATAAACAACTCTAGACATTCTCAATTCTTCATTTATTAT
>JAZONT010000083.1:0-3565 GCA_045654665.1 Candidatus Onthoplasma sp. | reverse complement strand
ATTTATATTGAAATTTTTATTATTCAAAATATGTTAATCAATTTCTGTTTGTTGAGATTGGTTTATTTAACAACAAAATCAAAAACATCATTATTTAAATTAATTTTATCTTGCATTGTTGGAACAATTCCTAGTGTTTTTGCTGTTGTTATACTTAGAAATAATTTACATATCAATATAATTAAATTTTTGACTGCCACTTTAATGGTTTTACTGGCCTTCAAGCAAAGCAAAAAAGAATTTGTGTTTAATTTTATATTGCTATATCTTTACACTTTTGCCTTTGGCGGAATTATCATAAGTTTATCATCAAATAGTTATTTAACTAATTTTGGATATGTAACAACAAGCAAATTTCAATTAGAAATAATATGCTTAATTTTTGCTATTTTTACTTATATTTTAGAAAGTGTAGTCAAGCACTTAAAACATAAATTTTCAACCAACCCACTTATATACAATTTATCAATAACTTACTCAAATAAAACAATAAAAGTTAACGCTTATTTAGATACTGGCAACTTTTTAAATCATAATGGACAACCTGTTTTAATTTTAGATTTAAATACATATTTAAAACTAACAAACACAAATTTAATTAATTTTTTAACTCAAAAAACCGAACAAATCTCAACTTCAACTGTTAGCGGAAATAACAATTTAAAGTTGTTTAAAGTTGATGAAATAAAATTTAAAATCAATAAAAAAGAAATTAAATTAAAAAATCAATATGTTGCCATAAATTCAACAAATTGCTTTAAAAATACTAATTATCAAGCATTATTATCACCATTATTTTTATAAAACAATTAAAAAAGGAGATTTATGAAAAAAATATTAAATAAAATAATTTTATTTTTTAAAAAATTATTCAAAAGAGATTTTTTAACACCTGAAAGCGTTGTGCATTATATGTTCACTGCAGAAAGTTTGCCCGAACCTCTTTCAACAGATATTGAAGCCGAGCTTGTTAAAGAATTTCAAGACAATCAAAATCAAAACGCAAAATCAAAACTTATTGAACACAATTTGAGATTGGTTATGTATATTGCAAAAAGATTTGAAAACAATAAACTCGACATGCAAGATTTAGTTTCCGTTGGCTCAATAGGACTTATAAAAGCAGTTAATAGTTATAAGTTAGATAAAAATATTAAACTTGCAACATATGCCAGCCGTTGCATTGAAAATGAAATTTTAATGTTTTTAAGAAAGGCCAACAAAACTATTAACGATTTAAGTTTAGATGATGGACTAATTAACGACGAAGAAGGAAACTCTCTATCTCTTGGCGAAATGATACCAGACGACAATCTTATTTGTGAACAGGTTGAACTCAAAGATCAAAAATCATATCTACTTCAAACAATTGAAAAACTAAATAAACGTGAAAAAGTTATTATGTGCATGCGTTATGGCCTTAATGGTTATGAGGAATTAACTCAAAAAGAAGTGGCTGACAAAATGAATATTTCTCAAAGTTACATTTCCAGACTCGAAAAAAAAATCCTTAGAAAATTAAAAGTTGAAATGGATAATGCAATGTAAAAAACGAGCATATTGCTCGTTTTTTAAACACCAACATTTAATTCTTTAATCTTATTAATCACATCCGCAAGTAAAGATTTTTTAACTTTATGAAACAAAGAATCTCTTGCTCTACTTTGCTTAGGACTTGTTAAAACAGCATGAGCCGAGCTGAGCTGACGCATTAAAACATTGTCGCCTTTATATTCATGTTTTTCTTTATATGTTAAATCTTTAAGGTCTGTATATTTTGAGACCTTATCAAACAAAACTTCAAGTTCATATCTTGTTAAAATTCTATCTTTTAAAAATCTCTGAACATTTGAAGGCTGAGTTAGAAACCTTCGTTCAAATTTAGAAATACCTTTCTTTGAAAAATTATTTGCATCACTCAAAAATTCTTTAAAAAGTTTTTCTCTATATTCACCAATCAAATTTCCCCTGTCACCTTTTGCTTTTGAAAGTATAGCATGACCAATATTGTATGGTAAATTAAAAACTTTTTCGATTAATTCTTCATTAGACTCATCGCTTTCACTAACTATATCACACAATTCATTAAATAATTTTTTGGTTTCTTCGTCCGTAACAAATTCAGCAATTTGAACTTGTAACATTCTGTCCATAGCGTTTTTGCCAAACGTTTTTTCAATAATATTTTCTTCCATACTATTATTATATCAAACCGAAGAAAAAAGTCAAGAACAATGTCCTTAACTTTAAATTCTACTATTATAAATCAAAATCTGCATCAAATTCAACTTCTAAATCTGGACTATATTCATTTTCTGTTTCTAAACAGTTTTGTATTTCATCATAACTAACTTGAACTTCATTAAAATAAACTTTATTGTTTATTGTGGTTATAGTTGTTAAATAATAATCATACCCCTTGAGTACTAAATTAATATTCCATCTATACTCCAACGCGTTCGAACAATTTTTAACACCTGTTGGAGTGTTTTTAATAACAAACTCAAATAATTCAATATTATCATTTTCATCTAATTCTTTTTGAAAAATTCTGTGAAGTTTAACCATCACTCTTAAATAATTATAATTGCGAGCAAAATCAAAATGCAATGTATTGCCAGTGTTACACAAGTCAACAACATAAAATTGGTTTGCATCAGAAAATTCCTCGCATTTTTTAGTTTCTTCCAAAACCTCATCTGGCAAAATATCTACCAAATTTTGAAACCCTTCCGCACCTTGCCCTGCTGCAGATTCTACTAAATCTAAAACCTTATTAAAACCTTTATCAAAAATCTTATACTCGCTATCCATAATCTTCCTTTAGAAAAATTATAACATAAAATCTCAATATGTCAATAGCAACAAAAAAATCTCGGAGGGTTAATCCGAGATTTTTTAATATTTATATCCTACTTTAGAGATACTAAGTTTTTTGTGAGTTTTTATTTTATTTAAGAGTGTTCATTCACTCTATACACTTCATGAATTTGTAAACAAATTCAAGTCGACTTTAAAGATATACTCTTTAAAAGGAGGTGATCCAGCCGCACCTTCCGATACGGCTACCTTGTTACGACTTCACCCCAGTCACCAGTTTTACCTTCGGCAGCTGCCTCCCTTGCGGGTTAGCTCACTGACTTCGGGTACCCCCGGCTCCCATGGCGTGACGGGCAGTGTGTACAAGACCCGGGAACGCATTCACCCCGACATGCTGATTCGGGATTACTAGCAACTCCGTCTTCGTGTGGGCGGGTTGCAGCCCACAGTCTGAACTGGGCCCATCTTTTTGAGATTTGCTCCACCTTGCGATATTGCGTCTCTTTGTAATGGGCATTGTAGCACGTGTGTGGCCCTAGGCGTAAGAGGCATGATGATTTGACATCATCCCCACCTTCCTCCGTATTATCTACGGCAGTCCCACTAGAGTTCTCAACTGAATGTTAGTAACTAGTGGCAGGGGTTGCGCTCGTTGCGGGACTTAACCCAACATCTCACGACACGAGCTGACGACAACCATGCACCATCTGTATGGATGTTATATTGCTATAACTTCACCGCTTTC
>JAZONT010000082.1:0-8497 GCA_045654665.1 Candidatus Onthoplasma sp. | reverse complement strand
CTAAAAAACTAAATACTGACCCAATGTTATCTTTACCGTTTATGAAAAGAGAAATTGAGAAAATGGGAGGTTTGTTATGTCAATATCGTTCTTGTTCTAGAGATGTTTACACAATATATGATATAGAAAATTTGAGAAATGGTGTTGTTTATGCTAGATCTCCATTACATATGAATGACCCTTTTGATTCTATGATTGGATTTTCAGAAGAAAAAGTTTATAATGAAATTATTGATTTAGTTCTTGATGCTTTGCATGTTGAAGAACAAAGACCTTTATTAACTATTATTTTAAAGTTTAGTGTTTTAGATAAATTTTCAGAGTTGGTTAATATTTTGAAAGAAATTAGAAATACAGTTGATGGTTATCGAAAACAAACACATCAAACTAATACTTCTATTAATATTTTTATAACAAATCAGTTAAATAAGATTTATAAATTATTCCCATCTTTTGTAAAACAAAAAATATCAACAAACGATTTTAGACAACTAGCTGGCATAATAACTGCGATTTACGATTTAGACATAACTGAAGATACGATTACAACAATTGTTGGACTAAAAGAACAATTATCAACAATGAAATATATGATAAAAGAAATAAAAAATAATATTTATTTTCCTAAATTTAAAGAATTTCTATCCCGTTTAACTATAAGTTGTTTTAGTTCTAGTTCTTGGAACAATCCACTAATGTGGTCCCATTACGCAAATTCATATGGTGGAATGTGTGTTGAATACGATTTTAACAAGATGGATAATTTTATTGGTTTCGTATATCCTGTTGAGCATTCCAAAGAAAGACCTAATATTTTATTGGAGGATGTTGGTGTCAACAGTAAAATCTTTGAAAAAGATGGAAATGGCGAATTGCAAATAAACAAAAAATTGCAACCTACTGACAATTTAGAAAAATTATTTTCTTATCTTTTAGTAAAAGATACTTGTTGGGATTACGAAAAAGAATGGAGAATTATTAATATAGGCAAACCTAATCAAGATAGATTTATTAATACAAATTTTATAAAATCTATTACCTTTGGACCTAGAATGCACGATTTGTGCAAGCAAATAATCCTTGATATTTGTAAAGAAAAAGATATTGAATGTTATAATTTAATTCTAAGTCAAGAAAATTTTTCTTTATCTAGAGAAAAAATAAATCTTGATGAAATAGAATTTGATTTAGATAAAGAACAAGAATATATTGCATATTTAACTGAAAGTTTTGAATCTCATAATATGAAATTAACCGAATCTATGGAAAAGTTTAACACTTCTAATAAAGATGGTTATTTTAATTTTGATTTTTTAAACCAAGCTTTAAATAATATTTTGAGTATAGTTTGTGATGCGTTTTATATGAAGCTTATTATAAATAGAATATTAAACCAAAATATTCAAAATGAAGAATATATTAGCATTTTACACACAATAGATTCATCAGATAATGCTATAAACGATATTAAATTAGCGTTTATCGATTTGGAAGAAAACTTTAATAGCAAGTTTAATAACAACTTAAAGAATAAAAATATTACTATTGCCACTAATCACTTAATTAATATCAAAAACATGATTGAACAATATAACAATATTAAATGGAATATTGATTAGTCCACTAACTGTCCAATAAAAAACTACAAAATCTTAACTAATATTAGACAATTTGAAAAGGAAAATCCTAAAACGATATAACACACATAAGCGCCTATAATATAGGGGATTATAAGGGCTTTAATAACACAAAAAGTGTCTAATAAAAAAGTCCTTACATTTCCTCTTAATCAGTGGGTCCAGGGTTCGAGTCCCTGATCGTCCACCAAGCTTTGCGGAGTGACTTAGTTCGCTCCCTTTTTATTTCCACTAATTATCGAGTCAACTCTTAATCTCTAAAGAGGAATCTTCGTTTCGTGCTCAAACGCTTGCAAGCAATCGCTCTCACTCTCAACTCGATTACAGTGGGTCCAGGGTTCGAGTCCCTGATCGTCCACCACTCTCAACATAAAAAAGAACCTAATTTTAGGTTCTTTTTTATGACTAAGAATAATTTATATTTGAGCAATCTAAAGATTCAATGTTTAAAAACCAATTTGAACGCCAAAGAACAACACGGCAAGAGATAATGCCAAAACTGCAAGTTGAATTTTCCAAGTCCATTTTACCCACTTTCCATAAGAAACATTTGACATTGACAAGCTGATTAGCAACACAGGGTTTGTTGGCAAGAACACATCCGAAAATCCGTCAGCCATACAGTATGTTAAAATTAACAAAGATGGTGTAATTCCAATAACTGAACAAATTGGAAGAAGAATTGGCATGATTAAGAAAATTTTTGCTGATGCTGAGCCAATAAACACTTGCAATAATAATATAAAAGCATAAATTAGCAACACGCAAACAAACTTGTTTTTGCCATCAAGGAATGATATAATTTCATTCATGATAGTATCCAATATTCCGCTTTCTTGCATGATTAAATTAACCGACGATGCAAGAGAAATGAGGACCACTGCTGGAAGCATTGAAACTGCGCCTTGAAGCATATATTTAAACACTTTCTTTTTTTCATCAACAATGAGTAAACCGCTAATAATTCCACCAATCAAGAAACTTCCCGCTAAGATTGGAACTGCATAACCTGAAATTGGCCTAATAACTGCTGATAATATTAAAATTGATAGTTCAACAATGAAGAAGGTAATGTAAACCTTAAAAATTTTATTATCTTTTCCTGAATCTAAAACAACAGAATAATCAGCACTTTTGCTCTTGTTTAAATCTTCATTATAAGACAATGACATTTGTGGATTTTTGCTTATTTTCTTTGTGTAACTAAGCAAGAACCAACAAACTAAGCCATAAACAAGAACAAAGAATATTATTCTTAACCAAACACCACTAAGCGAGTTTATTCCAGCAAAGCTTGAGGCAATTCCAACTGAAAATGGATTTGTTATTGCAGCTGAAAACCCGAAGCAAGTTGCAAGAAGACACACTCCTAATCCTGTCATTGTGTCAAACCCTAAGCATAACATAAACATAACAATAAATGGCAAAAGTGTTATCATCTCTTCAAACAAGCCAAACAAACTTCCAAAGAGCATAAAGAATAAAACGCTAAAACAAATCACTCTTTTAGTTTTATTTCCAAACTTTTTAACAAGTTTGTTCATAATTATTTTGATACCGTTTGTTTTATCTAAAAGATTAAAAACTCCACTCATTATAAGCAAAAATAAACTTATCATTATAATTGTTATTCCACCTTCTGCAACAAACACTCTAAATGGTGCAGTTATAACACGCCAAAATGCTATACCTTTAACTTCACCTTTTATAAATGTTCCAGCAATTATTTCCCCATTAGTATCACGCAGAAATGTTCCTTGCGGAATAAACAATGTTAAAATTCCACTAATGGCAATTATTACCACTAAAACCGCCACCACAGAAATAAACGATTTAAGATTGATTGATGAAAATGCTTTTTCCTTATTTTCATTTGTTTCTTTTTTCATAATTTTTCCTTATTTGTTTTTTAATAAGCAACTAACAATATACCAAACAACTGCACTTCGTGTGTCTTCTGGAACAAAGTAATATAATTCTTTGCCATCATAGATTTCAAAGTCTTCACCAGCACCAAACAAAATTCGGTATATGCTATCAATTTCAAAGAATTTTTCAATTTCTTTTCCGTCTTGAGTGCCAACATATTTGAGACCTGTTTTATCTAGTGTGCAAACACCATCACCTGCATATCTTGTGCATCTTTTTCCATCTGTTGATAAATGTTTTAATATGACTTTACTTTCAAGTTTAAAATCATCACTTAAAACTTGCTTTTTAATTTCTTCGGTTTGCCACTCATACCAATCTGCAATGGTTTCAAATTTTGTTCCATTTAATTGATAACGATTATCAACTTGAACCCTCAAACCACATTTTGAACAATCGATTTTGTTTTTATTAGTGTTTAGTGTTAAATGTTGTTTACATTTTGGGCAAACACACAAAATGTTTTCAAGACCTTTTGCAATATTTTTTGTTTTATATGATACTTCAGGATGTTTTTCAAGCCATTCCCATTCATTATAATTCAAAGCATTGTCGATTCTTGTTTTAACATCCTCAATGGCAAGGTTTTCACATTCGCCTGCTTTGAATAACTCGTTAAGTTCAGCTTCAACCAATGCACCTTTTCTAATTTTATCTGCCCACTTAGGTTTTGCAAGATAGCTTCCGTTTATTTTAACTGTGTAAACAGTCACATTCATCTTTTTAATGAATTTATAGGTTGAATCTTGAATTCCTTCAAACTTTCCAACGGTTGAAAGTCTGGCTTCTGGCATCATTGCAAGAACTTCTTTATTGTTTATAACTTTTAAACAATTTTTTAAATTCTCAGTGTCGTTAGTGAACATACTCTTGGGAAATGCTCCCGTTCCATTTAATGCTGTTTTCAAAAGTTTATGATGAAAATACATTCTTGCAACTATGAAATGTGGTTTTTCCTTCTTTACAATTCTTCCAGCATAGGCAAAGTCATAAAATGAGCCATGATTGCAAAGAATAATGCTAGGCCTATTTAATCTTCCCACATTATTTTTTAACTTAATTTTAATTTTAGAGTTTACATAAGTGTAAAGTCCCATTCCCACAAAATTATAAATGAAAGGATTGAACTTTCCAACTTTGTTTAATTCTTTATCATTACTTCGTTTTATATAGTCGTTAACTTTACCAAAAATTTGTTTTTTAAACTTAAACATTAAAATAAGCAACGCAATAATAACCACAAACACAACAATTGAAACAATCCAACTTGTTGCCATGGTTATATGCCCCAAACCAACATCTAAAACAAGCGATGGAATAGACCCAATACCCGTTATTAAAATATACTTTGGATATTTCATGCCAATGGATGCTGCAAAGAAACAAATTATTCCATATGGAATTGCTGGCAAACAGTAAAGAATTATAACAATAAGCGCAAGCTTTGTTGATTTTTTTGCTTTATCAAAGTCAACATCAATATTAGTTGAAAAATAATCTTTTAACTTTGCGCCGAAAATTTTGTTCAAAATGAAAATTATTGTGTTTCCAAGAATTATTCCAATTAAACAAATTAAAATTCCTTTCCACAAACCAAAACTTATGCCGGAAATAACATGAAGAGGTTCTGCCGGAATAAATGTGAACACAACCTGAATCATTGCAAGAAGACCAACAACAATATATGACCTAATTCCCAACTTTTCAATTGAAGCTTGAACTTGTTCTTTTGTTGAGTTAGTGTTAAATATTTCTTTTAATAAAATAAAATTTTCACCACTAAATAAAAAAATAATTAATCCCAAAAAAATTATAATAAAAGAAATTGTTGCCCAAATTTTCCATTTGCAAGTTATTTTATTCGACATTTTTCCTCACTTTATATAATTGCATTATATAAAAGTTTATAAGATTAAGTCAAATAAATAACAAACTAATTTTCTCGCTTTGCTCAAAAATATAGTTTATGGTTAATCTCAATAAAAAAGGCAACTTTTGTTGCCTTAAAATGTTAATTGTTATTCTTTTCAAAATTATATGAACTTAAACACATTTCTTCAAGTTCTTTTTCTGTTTTAAATCCAAGTTCATTAAATGCTTTTTCTGGATTTGCAAACACACATGCAGCATCACCTGGTCGTCTTTCAACTATTTTGAATTTAACCTTGTCACCACACACTTTATTAAATGTGTTAACAACGTCAAGAACGCTATATCCATGCCCTGTTCCAAGATTATAGATGCTATAACCTTGCATGTTATTAATTTTATTAATTGATGCAACATGACCACGAGCCAAATCAACCACGTGAATATAATCTCTCACGCCCGTCCCGTCTGGCGTTGGATAATCATCACCGAAAATGCTAAGTTCTTTTAGTTTTCCAAAAGCAACACGAGTTATATATGGCATCAAATTGTTTGGAATGCCATTAGGATTTTCACCAATAAGACCACTTTCGTGAGCACCAATTGGGTTAAAATATCTTAAAATAACCGCTTTGAAATTAGGGTTTGCGTGTGAATAATCTTTAATGATTTCTTCAATAAAATATTTTGTTCTTCCATATGGATTAATTGGATTTAATATTGCATCTTCACTAAAAGGAGCCACATTTTTATCTGAATAAACACAAGCTGATGAACTAAACACCAAATTATTAACACCATATTTTTCCATACATTTTAGAAGATTGACTGTGCCAGAAATGTTGTTTTCATAATACATCAAAGGTTTCTTTGTTGACTCACCAACAGCTTTTAGTCCTGCAAAATGAATAACAGCATCATACTCACCTTTTTTGAACAATTTATCCATTTTTTTCATATCCAACAAGTCAACTCTGTGAAATTTTATCTTTTGACCTAAAATTTGATACAATTTATCACAAACTGAAATTGATGAATTGTATAAATTATCCATAATTTCAACGATGTGACCATCTTTAACTAATTCCACTGCAGTATGGCTTCCAATGTAACCTAAACCACCTGTTAATAAAACTTTCATAATCCCTCCACTAAGTAAATGTTAACATAAAAAGTTAATTTCTGCAAATAAATTAAGAAAAAAGACGAATTATTCGTCTTTTATAACATTGGTGTGAATACCTTAATAATTGCACAATAAAGTCGCATAAATGCTTTTTGTTTATAATCTTTCATATTAATTGAAATTGAAAACATTTGCTCAAAATCTTTTTTAATATCCTTAACACAATCAACACCACACATCAAAACACCACATTCGTAGTGATGCAATAAACTTCTGTAATCTAAATTAATTGTTCCAACAATTGCAATGTTATCATCGCATAAAAGTTGTTTTGAGTGAACAAACCCTTTTTCATATTCATAAATTTTAACACCCGCTTCTTGCAAAACTTTATAATTAGATCTTGTTAACACAAATATATATTTTTTATCTGGAATATGTGGTGTTATAATTCTAACATCAACACCTCTTTTTGCTGCATTGCATAAAGCTGTTGTTAGTTTTGAATCAGTTATTAAATAAGGTGTTGTTATCCAAATGTAGTTTTTTGCTTGATTAATCATATTTAGATAAACATTAAGAGCAACATTATCTTCATCAAAATATCTTGGACCATCACCATATGGGCAAACAAATCCATTTGATTTAACAGGTTTAACATTTTCAATATATTTTTTGCAATCTTCAACATTTTGAGTTTGAACACTATATAATTGCAAGAACATCATAAGCAGAGATTTTACCGCTTCACCACATAGTTTCACACCGCTATCTTTCCAATAACCAAAAGGTTGAACAATGTTAATATATTCATCGGCTAAATTTAAACCACTAACAAAACCAACTTGACCGTCAATTATTGTTATTTTCCTGTGATCCCTATTATTGTGAAATGCAGACATAATTGGTATAAATGAATTAAATTTAACACATTTTATGCCATATTTTTTAAGTTTTTTTGGATAATTATTTGGCAATTTGTGAATTGTTCCAAGGTCATCATACATTATTCTAACATCAACACCTTCTTGAACTTTTTTCTTTAAAATTTCAAGAATGCTATTAAACATGGCACCTCTTTCGATGATGAAATATTCCATAAAAATATATGATTTTGCTTTGTTTAATTCCTCAATTAGTTCATTGTAAAATAATTCACCAGAACTTAAAAAGTTAACTTTTGTGTTTTCATATGTTCTTAAATTTGAAGATTTGTAAATATATTCAAATTGCCCATAATAATCACCAAGTTTTTCTCTTAATTCAGCGTTTTCAGTTGCAGTTTTCTTGTTTATTTCTGCCACCTGAAGTTTAACTTGTTCTATCTGTTTTCTATATTTTTTTGGTGCCTTTTTCCAAACAAACATTTTATAAATAACAAGTGAAAATAGCGGAAACAGTAAAAATAAAATAACCCAACCAAGTTTGCCTTCAACAATCATTTTAGAATTAATGATAATTACCACCATTATTAATCCCACCAATTTAAAGACCAAGTCAATTTGAACATATAATTCACCAAAAATCTCTGGATGGAAATAATTTAAGAAAAATGGTAGGGTCGAAGAAATAAGAAGTTGCGCAATAATTGCCATTGCAACCAAAGTCATTCTGCTAAAAACAATTTTTAAAAACCTTTTCACTTATATCCCTTATTTTGCGTAATATAGTTAAAATTACTTTTATAATATTATTATAATTTTATTGCCTAATTTTGTCAAGAGGTAAATAAATTACAAATATAGAAAAATTAAACAGAATAATTTGCTTTGTTGCATTAATGCTATAAGTCCCACTGCAGTTAACGCAGTGCTTCGCATGGGGTAACGAGAAATTCTGGCAAAAGCCTACGTGCTTTCAAAAAAGCTATTATTATGTAAAAATATATTTTTGGGGTCCCCATAGAAGTTAACGCAGTGCTTCGCATGGGGTAACG
>JAZONT010000081.1:0-2581 GCA_045654665.1 Candidatus Onthoplasma sp. | reverse complement strand
AATCGAGCTTTACTCAAACCTTCCTCTAAAACACGCCAACGAGGAAGATTAAAAATATAAAAATCGGAAAATTTTAAAAATCGTTCTCTTTTGAAGAGAACGATTTTTATTGTTTAAACTAAAAATTTTCGTCAAAAAAGGATTAAATGATTTGACATATTTACTTGATTTTGCTAGTATAGTGCTGTAATATGATTTTGCGTAGGGGACAAAGTCAAAGATAAGAGGAGTAAAAAATGAAATTTAGATGTGATGGACTAGAACTCAGTGAAGCAATAAGTGTTGTGTCTAAAGCTATTAGCAATAAAACAACAAGCCAAATCCTTGAAGGAATCAAAATGGTTTGTTTGGAAGATAAGCTTATTTTGTCCGCTACTGACCTTGAGATGAGTGTTGAAAAAACAATTAGAGCTGAAGTTGATAATGCTGGTGAAACAGTTGTTCCGGGAAGATTATTTGGTGAGTATATTAAAAAATTAACAAACGAACAAATCGAATGTGAATTAAACGAAAGAAATCAATTAAGAATTGCTTATACTGATAGTGAAGGAACTCTTCAATGTATGGAAATTAGTGAGTTCCCTCAAATTAAAGAAGTTGAAAAAACAGAATTTTTTGAACTTAATAAAGAAGACTTTAAATCTCTTATAAACAACGTTTATTATGCAGTTGCTCAAGATGATTCTAGACCAATTTTAAAAGGAATTTTAATTGAAACAACTGGAACTAACATCCGTGCTGTTGCGGTGGATGGCTGTCGTCTTTCAATTGCTAATAAAACATTAGTTAACACAACTGGTGATTTCAAAATTATTGTTCCAGGAAAAAATATTAACGATATTGTTAAAATGATGGATAGTGAAGGAACCATTAAAGTTTTTGTTCATTCAAACAATATTATGGTTGATCTTGGTGACACAATTGTTATAAATAGGCTTATTGATGGACAATTTATCAACTACAAACAAATTGTTCCAAAAGATTTTTCAACCGTTGTAACAATCAATAAAGAACAACTTGAAGATGCTATTGATAGAGCTAGTGTTCTTTCAAAAATCGATAAAAATAACCTTGTTAAGTTTGATATTAAAGAAAAGAATTTAATGCTAACATCAAACAGTGAAATTGGTAACACTAAAGAAAACATAACAGTTGGAGTTAAAGGTGAAGATTTAAACATTTCTTTCAACTCTAAATATTTTAGTGATTGTTTAAGAGTTATTGACAACACATATGTTAAAATGAATTTAAATAGCGCAATTCAACCATGCGTTATAACACCTTGCGAAGGCGAAGATTTCGTTTTCTTAATTCTTCCGGTTAAAGCTCGTTAAACTGCTATAAAATAGATAGTTATCCACAATTAAAGATAAAAAGTGGATAACTTTTTTATTATTCGTTTGCTAAAAATTTTATACTATGTTATTATTGCAATAAGCAATTTAAAAAAGCGAGACCTTAATAAAAAATACAAGGTTTCACCGCAACTTGCTTGCGGAAGGGGAAGAGGAATAACCGAGCATAAGGATTGGGTTCAAAATAAAGGGCTCTCATGAGATGAATATCGAAATGGGAAAAAGGAGAGACTGAATAAAAATGAAGTTTGCAAATTTTTTGCAAACGATTAAAGAATTCATGTCTCGACGTGTGGAGAGTTGTTAGAGTGGTTGAATATGTCGCTCTCGAAAAGCGATAAGGTGCAAGCCTTCGGGGGTTCGAATCCCCCACTTTCCGCCAAATAAAAGTTAAGTTACATAAAAATAATGAAAGAAAATATTTTAAATACTAACAATATAAGGCTTGTGGCAATTCTTAAAGGTTTTGCTATTTTTATGATCATAATTTGCCATTTCATGCAGGGTTTTAAACCTTATATAAGCAATTCAACATTTATTTTTTCACAATTTTTACAGACAGGGTGCCAACTTTTCTTTATTCTTTCAAGTTTTACTCTTTGTTTATCATTTGATAGGAGAAAACCAACATATTTTGAGTTTATGAAAAAAAGAATTTCAAAACTTATTATTCCATACTGGCTTGCTATTTTAATGTTTTACATTATAAATTTAATAATCAAAAACAATAATATAATTACACCTTATACAATTGACAGCAGATATTTTAGTTTAGTTTATAATTTATTATTAATCCATGGGTTTAGATATTCTTTAGAAAACAACAATGTAGTTTTTGGTGGATGGTTTGTTGGAGCTATCGTAATCTTCTATTTAATATTTCCATTGATGTATAAAATATATAATAAGAGCAACAAGTTCTGGGAGAAATATAGAATTGTTTTATTTCCTTTGATAATTTTAAGTTTATCATCATTTGTAATATTTATTGGTGGCAAATTGATAAACACACAGACGATTTTAGGAGAACACGTTCATACTTACATAAATTATTATAGTAATTTTATAAATCATTTACCTTGTTTTGCTTTAGGTTTTAGTCTTTATGATTTATTTAAATCAAATAAATTTAAACAAGTGAAACTTCCTTTTCTAATATTTTTAATAACAATTGTTTCAAGTTATATATGCTTTAGATATGAGTTTTTAAATAACTTAATTTTAAT
>JAZONT010000080.1:0-9666 GCA_045654665.1 Candidatus Onthoplasma sp. | reverse complement strand
CACAAATAATTATAATAAAATTAAAGAAAAACATAATTTAATTGATTTTAACGATTTAAATAGATTGATGTTAAAATTGTTTAAAAACGAAAAAATTAAAAAAGAGTTGCAGGATAAATATAAATATATTTTCATTGATGAATATCAAGATGTTAATCCTTTGCAAGACAAACTTATGACTGAACTTAAAGGTGACAACACAACTATGTTTATGGTTGGTGATGTTAAGCAATCTATTTATGGATTCCGCGGTTCAAGTCCCGAGTGGTTTTTAAATAAGTATAACACAATGAAAATCAATCAAAACAAAGAAGATGTTTTTGATATGAATATCAATTTTCGTTCAAGTCCAACAATTTTGAATTTTATTAATTTTATATTTTCAAAATTGATGACTAAACAAATAGCTGATATCGATTATAAAACTGACTGTTTAATTGAACCAAAACGTGATGATATTATTGATGATAAAGTTAAAATTCTGCTTGTTGAAGATGAGAAAACGGAAGTTGTTGCAAATGGAATTTATAGTGTTAAAAACCATGTATATAGTAATAAAATAAAATCAGCAAAAGATAAAGAAGCAATGCTTGTTGTGAAGATAATAACTGAACTTATTGGAACTGAATTTTATGATGCCAACGCAAAGGGGAGAAGACCGTTGTCATATAAAGATATCGCAATTTTAACTCATTCAGATAAGGATGAAAATTCAACAATATTAATTAATGAATTAAAAAGCAATGCTATTCCAGTTAATATTAATAATAAACTTGAAGTTAAAAAGAGTGAAGTTATTAGGTTGGTTTTATCAATTTTGAAGTGTGTTATCAACACTGCTGATGATGTTGACTGGGTTGCTTCAATGATGGCGTTAAGTGAATTGACAATTGATGATGTTATAAAAATTCGTGATAAAAATTTTAGTTTTTACGAAAATTTAATTATAATTAAAGAAAATTTAATAAAAAATGATGAATTTAATAAAATTTCTTTTGGTTTAGATAATATTAATGATATTTTAACTGCAAGTTTTTCAAGAACAAACAGTGAGTTGATTTCTTATATTTTAAATGACAAGAAATTAAAATATTACATTTTGCAAAAAACAAATGGAGAAAAAGAACTTCAGCTTTTGGAAGAATTCTTGTTGAAAATTTCTCCATTGGAAGACAGTCTGGGTTTGGCTGAATTTATTGAAGTTGTTGAAAGCAATGTTAATTCAAATCAAGATTTTTTATCTGTTGACAAAGAAGATAGCGTTACAATTCAAACTATACACAAAAGTAAAGGTCTTGAATATCCCGTTGTGATTTTATTTAATTCAAGCAAAATGTTTTCTTATCATAGGGAAACAGATGCAATAAACTTTAATTCAAGTATTGGTTTTGGTTTAGATTATTTTGATATTGCAAATAGAATAAAAATGGATAGTTTGCCAAAGTTTGCTATTCGTCTTGCAAACAGCAAAAAGGGTTATAAGGAAGAATTAAGATTATTATATGTTGCACTAACTAGGGCAAAAAATAAATTGTTTATTACTGGAACAATTTCAAATAAAGATTTTTCTAACATAAACAAAACAAGTTATACTAATATGTTACTCAGTTGCTTTGCCGATGAAATTGTTGATGATAAACTGGAAAAAGAAACATTTACGTTAGAATTTATTAAAGATGTTGGTAAACCTTGTGTTGATAGTTTAAACCAAAACGTTGGATGTGATGTTTTTGGTGAAGATTTTAATTATTTAAATCAAGAAAAGTTTAATATTCCACTAAAAAATTCAGTTACAGGAATTAATAGCGAACAAAATCAATCAAACGGTTTCAAAACAAAATCAATGCTAAGTTTTCCTTCGCAATATGATGTGGAAGATAGGGCAAAAATTGGAACAAATTATCATAAAGCTTTAGAGTTATTAGATTTAACAAAACCTTACGAAAAGAATAGTAATATTGAAGGTGTTGATTATAATAAAATCAAATTGGCTCACGAAAAACTTAAACCGTTAACACAAAATGCAATAAACATAAAAAAAGAAGCAGACTTTATGATGTGTGTGCCTTACTGTGAAGTTGTTCCAAGTGCTATTGAAGACAAAGTTTTAGTGCAAGGTGTGGTGGATTTAATTATTGAAAAAGAAAACGGCATGATTATAGTTGATTATAAATTTTCAAATCTTCCTGCAAGGCTTTTAAAAGAAAAATATGCCGAACAATTAAATTTATATAAACTTGCAGTTGAAGAAGCTTACAAAAAACCTGTTGAACATATGTACATATATTCAATCAACACTGGGGAACTTGTTTAAATCAATGTTTTCAGGGTTGTTAATAGTTATATTGTGTTTTTCAAGAAGTGGTAAATAATCTTTCCACATATAATCTCTTATTGGGATTGGGATGTTGTTTTCAAAATATAAAACCAACGCAGGGCGAATGTGATGATAGGTTGAAAAAATGCTTGCACTTATGCAATAATCTTGCTCAATTAATCTTTTCGCTTTTGCGTGGTAATTAAAATAAGTCATAATAGTATTATGTGTAAAGTTAAAATTTTAATTACCATCAACGGAAGTTTACGAGTTGATATAATTAAAATAAGTCATAATTGTATTATGTGTAAAGTTGAAATTTTAATTACCATCAACTGAAGTTTACGAGTTGATTGCATGCGTAATGCATCTTAATTAAGTCATAAAAAAAGAGCATCGCTAAGATGCTTCTTTTTACATATTTCCTATTTCAATTGTTCCGGTTTTCTTGTAGTTTTCTTCAATTCTTTTATATTCTTTTGAAAGAGCAATGAATTTATATGTGAAGAAACCGCCAATAGCAAGCACAAACACAGCCATAACGATATAGTGTGTGCCTGTTATTGTGAACTCAAATGCGTTTGGTGCACGGAAAACAACTTCTTTAACAGGTGCTGCTTGAAGTTCTGTGTTTGCCAAATCTAAACATTCTTGTTTTGTTAAATATTTGTCACTATTTGCAGTCCATTCTTCTATATGAAAACCTTTTGTTCTTGGATCGTCATTGTGATAAATAACAAAATATTTATCTTCAGATTCCTTAATGCAATAAGCAATGGTTTGACCTTGAACTTTGGTTTCTCCATCACCATTTGTTTTTAAAGCATTGAGATAAATGCCATATATCATGCTTTCCATTAAAATGATTGCAACAAATGCGGCCAAAATTGCAGCAACTGTTTTAAGGCTCATTTCAATGAACTCTCTCTTTTTCATTTTATTGATGAATTCCATAAAAAACTCCTAGATATCATTATAATAAAAAATTTAAAATTATTTGTCAAAGATTTTTAACAAGTTTCTTTACTTTTTTTATTTCTTGTGATATATTGCTTATATGATTAACAAAGATAATATTAATAATTATTATAAAAATGCACTAGCTTTAGCATATTTAGGTGATAGTGTTTTTAGTTTAATGGTTAGAAATTATCTAATTAAAACCTATGATTTAAAGCCAAATGGACTAAATAAAAAGGCAAATTCAGTGGTTTGTGCAAGAACTCAAGCTGAAATTATTAAAGAAATTAAGCCAAATCTAAGTGAAGATGAAATTGATATTGTTATGCGTGCAAGAAACAGTCACACAAACAATAAAGCAAAAAACTCAACTCAAGAAGAATATAACCTTGCAACACAGTTTGAAGCACTTGTTGGGTATTGGTATTTAAATGAAGAAAAAGAAAAATTAAATAATTTATTTGAAAATTATGTGAAAATAAGATTATAAGGAGATAATATGCTTGTTGATGGAGTTAATGTTGTTAGGGAACTTTTAAAAGTTAGTGTTAAAGTTGAAAAAATAGTGGCACTTGATAGCGATAATGCTGAAATTGTTGCAATAATTGATAAGGCAAGAGCTATGGGAATTCCTGTTAATTTAATGGATAAAAAAGACTTTGATAGAAAATTCAACTTTAAAAATCAAGGAATTGTAGCATATATTCCAGAGTTTAAGTATTGTGACATTAAAGATATAATACTAACTGCAGAAAGAAAGGGCGAAAAACCTTTTATTGTTATTTTAGATGGAATAACTGATCCTCATAATCTTGGCGCAATTATTAGAACTTGTGAATGTGCTGGTGTTCATGGTGTTATTATTCCGCAAAACAGAGCATGTGAAGTGACAGACACTGTATACAGAACAAGTGCTGGTGCAGTTATTCACATGAATATTGCGATGGTAACAAACATCACAAGAACAATCAAAGAGTTACAACAATTGGGTGTTTGGGTGTATGCCTTAGAAGCTGGAAGCAAAAAACTTTATAAGGCAGATTTCACATATCCAACCGCGCTTATTGTTGGAAGCGAAGGTAAAGGTGTTTCTAGACTTGTTAAAGAGAGTGCTGATGAAGTGTTATCTTTAGATATGTTTGGGCAAGTTAATAGTTTAAACGCTTCAAATGCAAGCGCAATTGCGGTTTATGAAGTGGTAAGACAAAGGAGCAGATAATTGAACGAAAGCAGGATTTCAAACTTAATAGTGAAAGCAAAAAATCACGACGAGGAAGCGATGGATGAATTATTGCAACACTTTAAACCAAAAGTTATTGCAATCTCTCGTGAGTATTTTTTGGTTGGCGCGGAGTTTGATGATTTAATTCAGGAAGGTATGATAGGGCTTTATAAAGCAATTAGTGTTTATGAAGATTTTAAAAACAATAATTTTAGCGCATTTGCATCTCTTTGTATTCACAGGCAACTTCAAAATGCTGTTAAAAATGCAAACAGAAAGAAAAATAGTCCACTTAATGCATATTTACCAATTAAATACTATGATGGAACAACTTCAAGTGATGAAGATAGTGTTTTAAAATTAGTGATTGTGGATGATAATAGTAATATTGAACAAAATTACATAGATAAAGAAATGAACACCATTATGATGAGCAAGGTTCAAGAAATATTAAGCGTTGAACAATTTCGAATTTTAAAACAGTTCTTAAATGGTGATAGTTATAGTGACATTGCAAAAAGAAATGAGATATCCACAAAACAAGTGGATAACTTATTGCAAGCAATTAAAAAGAAATTAAGAACATTGGCGGATGTTGCTAGATAAAAATCTCAATTGAAAAAAGCAATAAAGTAAAGGAGAAAATTTGAATGAATTTAGCGTTATATAGAGAGTTTAGACCGCGTGATTTCGATGGTGTTATTGGTCAAGATTTCATTGTTAAAACTTTGAAAAACCAAATTAAAACAGACAAATTAACGCATGCATATTTATTTTGTGGCCCTAGAGGCACTGGAAAAACAAGCACGGCTAAGATTTTTGCAAAAGCAGTTAATTGCACTCACACTCATGATGGGAACCCTTGTGGAATGTGCGCTGAATGTGTGGCGTTAAGTGAACAAAACACAGATATTGTTGAAATTGATGCTGCAAGCAACAACAGGGTTGAAGAAATTCGTGATTTGCGTGAAAAGGTGCAATTCCCACCCCTTATTGGTAAATATAAAGTTTATATTGTTGATGAAGTTCACATGCTCACAGAAAGTGCGTTTAACGCGCTTCTTAAAACACTTGAAGAACCGCCAAAACACGTGATATTTATTCTTGCAACAACTGAAATCCACAAACTGCCAGCAACAATTTTATCTCGTTGCACAAGGTTTGATTTTAAACTTCTTCCAATTAGCACTTTAGTGGAACATTTAAAAAATATATTCAATAAAAAGGGTGTTGTTTGTGATGAAAAAAGTTTGCAACTTATTGCAAAAGCAGGCGAAGGAAGTGTTCGTGATATGCTTTCAATTGCGGATAGTGTTGCTTCGTTTTGTGATTACAACATAACGGTTGAAAAAACTGAAGAAGTTATTGGTTTATCCAATAGAGACAGCATTAAAAACATATTGCTTTCTATTGTAAATAAAGATATTTCAAGTTTGTTTATAAATGTTAAATCTACTCTTGAGCGTGGAAAAAATATTCAAGTTTTATGCAAAGAAATGGCTGACTTTGTTAAAAATCTTATTATGATTAAAGTTGGTGTTGGTGATTATTCAATTTTAGATATTTTGCCTGGTGAATTTGCAACATATAGCGAAATTGCAAATATGTTTGATATAGATTATTTAAAATCTGCTTTTTCAAAGTTTGCGCAAATTGAATTAGATTTAAAATATAGTTTAAACCCTGAAAATTTGTTTGAAATGGCGTGTTTGGAACTTATGAAAACTGAAAAACAACAAAAAGTTCAAATTGTATCTCAAGCACAAGTTGTGCAACCACAACCTGTTCCAACAAATTTGAAACCTATTGAAGAACCAATTCGTGAACAAACTGAAATTGAAAAAGTTTGGGGAAATGTTTTAATTAAGGTTAAAGAAAACAACATGTTTGCGTTATCTAATGCGTTAACAAATGTTAACAAAGTTCAACAAGTTGGTAAGAACCTTCTTATTTCAACAAATGATTTGGGTAGTTTTGAAATGATTGACAACAAAGATAGAATTAGTGTATTATTAAAATTAGTAAAATTATTTGATGATAGTATTGAAGATATTATTGTTGAATATGATAAAACAAATGCATCTAAGCAAGACGTTAAAGACGCATTAAAAGATGTGTTTAAATCAAAAATTAAATTTAAAGAATAATGTATAAATAAAGGAGATTTTGAATATATGGCATATTATGGCGGTGGATTTGGTGGCGGTATGAATATGAACGCACTAATGCAACAAGCAAAGAAAATGCAAGAACAAATGACAAAAGCACAAGAAGAACTTGAGAATGCTGAAGTTGTTGGAAAAGCAGGCGGAGAAATGGTTGTTGTAACAATGAACGGTAAAAAGGAAATCAAGTCAATTAAGTTGGATAAAACTGCGGTTGATCCAGATGATGTTGAAATGCTTGAAGACCTTATTATTGTTGCAATAAACGATGCAAGCAATAAAGCAGAAGAATTAAGTAAGGAAAAAATGGGACCTATGGGTGGTCTTGGTGGAATGTTTTAATGAATCAAATTGACTCAATGGAAAGACTCGTTAATGAATTTAGTAAACTACCTTCAGTTGGAAAGAAAACGGCGCAAAGGTATGCTTACTTTTTGCTAACCATGAATGAAGCAGAAGTTAGAGAATTTGCTGAAAGTATGATTGAAGCAAAAGAGAGAATTCATTACTGCAGGGTTTGTGCAAATTTTACTGATAAAGAAATTTGTGATATATGTTCAAAAGTTAAAAAAGATCCTATCGTTTGCGTTGTTAAAGAACCAAAAGATGTTACCGCTCTTGAAAAAGTTAGGGAATTTAATGGAACTTATCATGTTTTGCATGGTGTTATTAATCCGCTTGAAGGAAAAGGTCCAAACGATATTAATGTGCGTTCACTTTTAACTAGAGTTGGTGAAGAAGAAATTGAGGAGGTTATTGTTGCAACAAACCCTGATGTTGAAGGTGAGGCAACGGCAATGTATATTGCAAACTTATTAAAACCACTTGGTGTTAAAGTCACAAGATTAGCGCAAGGCGTTAGTATGGGCAGTGAGTTGGAATACACAGATGCTGCAACGCTTTCAAAAGCAATTATGAGTAGAAGAGAAATGTAATCTCTTCTTTTTTATCAAATTTATTAAATTTTGAATATATCTTTTTAGGAGATATACGATGAAATGTTTATTTGAAGGGTGCGGTGTTGCTATTGTTACGCCGTTTAAAAACAATCAAGTTGATTACGCGTCTTTTTATAAAATTATCAATTCTAACATAAAAAAGGGCGCAAAAGCAATAATTGTTTTAGGTACTACAGGTGAAGGTGTTTCAGTTGTGGGGCAAGAAAGGGCGGATGTTATTAAATTTGCTAAAAATATTATTGGAAACAATGCAAAACTTATTGTTGGAACTGGGAATAACAATTTTATTACTTGTCAAGAAAACACAATTCAGGCAAAAAGTTTAGGTGCTGATGGTGTTTTGGTTGTGACGCCATATTACAATAAAACAACACAGAAAGGGCTTTTTGAATATTACACTCAGTTATCTAAGATTGGTATTCCAATAATTGTTTATAATGTTCCAAGCAGAACAGGGTTAAACATTGATGTTGAAACAGTTGAAAAATTGCTTGATAATGATATGATTTATGGAATTAAGGAAAGCACTTGTGATATAAATAGAATTATTAAATTGTGTGATGTTTGTAATGATAAAATAGCGGTTTACAGTGGTGAAGATGCTTTAAATTATGTGTTCTATTGTTTGGGTGCAAAGGGGTGTGTTAGTGTTAGTGCCAATGTGGTGGCGGATAAAGTTCAAAAAGTTTACGATATGGTTAAAAGTGGAAATATTAAAGGTGCTTTGGAAATTCAAAATTCACTAAATGAGCTTAATCACACAATGTTTGTTGAAACAAATCCAATTCCTGTTAAAACACTGATGGCAGAAATGAATTTAATTGCTGAAGATGTGAGAATGCCTTTAGTTAAGGCGGAAAATGAAACTGTTTCGCTTATTGTTAAACTTGCAAAAAAAATAAACAAAGAAAAAGACTTTTCTTTATAAAAAAACGGCAATAGCCGTTTTTTTAAGGTGAAAAATATAAATTATTTTCTTTGTTTTTTAATTTGTGCATTGCAAGAATTGCGCCGTGAGCAAAAATGTTTCTTGATTTTGCCGTGTGAGTTAAAGTTATTGTTTCATCTTCTAAGAAAAACTGAATTACATGTGTACCTTTTTCATTTCCAACTCTATATGAATGAGTTTCAAAACTTATGTTGTTTTTTGATAATATATTTTCAATCTCTTTTGCTGTACCACTGGGCTTATCTAATTTTTGCTTGTGGTGATATTCTTGAATTATAGTTTGAGGATTTCCTAAAGATTTGGCACATATTTCAATTAACTCATAAAGAAGGTTTATTCCAGTGGATGCGTTTTTGCAAAACAAAATTGGGATATGTTTACTGGCGTCATTTAAAGTTTTTTTGGTTTTTTCGTTTACAATGGTTGAAAATAACCCATAAGGAATATTTTTCATAACAGCATAATTGATAAAGTTTGAGTGGTCATCAGTGGTTGAAAAATCAATTATTGCATCAAAATCTTCGGTAACTTCAAAAATATTTTGATAAATTTTAAAATTATGTTCTTCGTTTTGATAAGTGTCTAACCCGCAAACAATAATATCGTTATATTTTTCGACCAACTTTGAAATGGTTTTTCCCATTTTTCCATTGCAACCTATTAATAAAAATTTCATAATGCTCCTTGATCTTTTTAAATTTAAGTTAATAATTTTATAATAAAAATTAAAAGAAAACGAATTGTGCTTGATAAGATGAAATTGCCTATTTTTTATTTATAAATAAGTGAATTTGTCTTTATTTAAAATGAAAGATAGTGGTATGTCAAATATTGTGAATGCGCCGTAAGTTTTATTTTTTCTTAAATGATAAAAACTTTTTGCATAAACAAATAAAGTTTTTGCTGTAAATTCTGGATTTGATTTTAAATTAAGAGAAAAATTTATTGTGTTATTTTTTGTTATTACTTCGCCTTTGTGTGAAAATGATTTGATTTTATTTAATTTTTGTTGATTAATAAATTTAACTTTTGTCTTGTAGCCAACAAAATAGTGTGGCATTGTTTTTATTTCATTTTTAATTCGTGGTCTTTCT
>JAZONT010000079.1:0-4650 GCA_045654665.1 Candidatus Onthoplasma sp. | reverse complement strand
ATTATTAAAAAATAAAAATAAAAAATATTAAAAATTCACAAAAAAAATTAAAAAAACATAAATAAATTAGTTGCAAAATATTTTATTTTTCGCTAAAATTATTGTAATAAGAATAAAAGGAGGGAAATAATTATCATTTAGGGGAAGATAATTGTTTCTTTTTCTTAATTCTTAAAATTAAAAAGAATTTTCAATAGGAGGATAGAAATTATATCTAATGATATAAGTGTCCAAATTTTGTAAAATTCAAGTAAACAGAATTTTTCAAAAGGGAGGAGGGTATTATGAAAAAATTCTTTGGTAAATTGCCAGTTATGATCACATTCATTGCATTGGCAGTTATTATGACAGTGGCTTACATTGGTTTGCTAGTTCGTCCTGCAGCAATTGGTTTTGCTTATAAGGGTGAAGGTGATTTCTTCGGTTCAGGAGAAAAACAAGAAGTTTCTTTAGTTTTCAAGAACGATGAAGTTGTTAGAACAACAATTCAAGGAAAAGAAGATAAAGTTGTTGTTGATGTTTGGGTTTATCGTGATGGTAACTATGTAATTCAAGGTGGAATTAAAGAAGTAATCGAAGCTGATGAATCAACTAAAGCATTCCTTGAATTAGGTAAAATGTCAGAAGATGACTATAAAGAAATGGTTAAATCAATTGAAGAAATGAAAAAGGAAGAACCAAAAGCTTATGAAGAAGCTTTAAAGGATGAAATTAAAATCAATGCATTCAAAATGACAATGGGTGAAGATGAATTTGCTTGTACTGGTTCAGTAGTGTTCGCTATTGTTGGCGGAATTGTTGAATTAGTTCTTCTTGCTGGTGCAGGTCTTGCTATTTTCTACAAAGTTAAAAAATAATATTGTAGTTCGCAACAAACTAGTATTAGCTAGTTAAAAGGCACGATTATCGTGCCTTTTTTGTATTTGAAATAAAGAAAAGATTTGTTTATTAAAAATTTGGAATATTATCAAAAAAATCAAAGTTGTTTGAAAAATTATCAAATGTGTTAAAATTATTAAAATTGCAACGATAACGAGAACAACAGCGATTAGTTCGTGTGTCACGGCAACGAGTGTAAGTGCATAAAAAGTCAGGGAAAGAAGCAAATTGTGTGGATTTAACACAATTACAACAACCTGTTCTATAAAAGAAATGATAAGTCATATTGTCTCCTTTAATTGCATAATATGTTTAATTTAATTATTTTGACAAAATTAAATGGATTTAAATATCATCATTATTAAGCATGGTGTAGTTTGATTGTTTTTACGAGTTAGCGAAGGCGTAAAGTAAAAACAACTAACAAACCACCTCCGAAATAGTTTTAGACAATTAACAAAAACCTTTTCTTTCTTAAGTGAAGTTAGATTATTCTCACGACTTAGCGTGGCGTTAAGTGAGAATAACTAACGAATGCTTCCAAAATCTGCTAAAAATTTTAAGAGTAAATTTGCATCTTGTGCATATGATAGTATAGAGGTATGTATGAGAGAAATTGCCCTAGCAGTAAGGGTGGAAAATAAAAACATCATTGAATATATGCAAATGCAAATAAAAAACAGGATGGATTTTTGCAAAACAATAATAACCAACTATTGCGACAACAATTTTTGCTATCTTCTTTTTGCTTGCGATGAAGATTTTGTTAAAATTTGTGAAGAAATAATAAGAGAAATCGTAATTGACTACATAGAAAATGTTTACAAAATTGATTTTATGCGTCAATTAATTAAAAATCCAATTAATGACACACTGGCTTTTAATGCCTATGTTAAAGTTCTTGCAATTTTTGATAAAAGCACCGACACTAATGCATTAAGAGATATAATTTTATTCAATCAAACTTTTTTTGTTGATAGTTTTTTAGAGTTTAGAATGGAACCGCTAAAAACTCATTGGCGAAACCTTGCAAACCTTAGTAGCGATAACATTTCTCTTTTCAACTCTGGAACATTCGTTGATGTCATTCGTTTTTTAATAAACACTATGGATAGCGATAATTACAAAGTTAAAGTGGTTTATGATGATGAAATTTATAAGGTTTATAACATTAAGAACAAAAACGATAGAGTTAAAAAGATTGCCGAGTGCAAAAACGCACTTGAACTTATTACTAATGTTTTAAATTCATGCCCAAATTATGTTGATGTTTATTTAACCACTGATAACGAAAATGAAGCAGTAAGTTTTTTAAGCAATGTTTTCACAAATAGGCTTAAAATTTATAGTAAAAATTAATTTTTATTGTTGACATTTTTCAATTTCAGTGCTATAATTTAATTGTTTAAATAGATTATTGATTGGACAAGTAGGTTATAAGTCCCTGTTAAGAGAGAGTGCATGCTGGCTGGAATTTGCACATCAAACTTGCATCTGAAACCACCAATTAGGTCAACGCAAGTGATATTCTTGCCAAATAAGTGGATGAGTTTTTGCTCATCAATTAGGGTGGAACCACGGTTAGATTTATCGTCCCTTAGCATAATTGCTAAGGGATTTTTTATATTTAAGGAGTGCAGATGAAAGAATTAAGAGAAGATGCTATAGAAAAGGCTTGCATTATGGCTGAAGTGAAATTTATGCAAGAAAATAGGAGAAACTTTTCAAAACAGGCTGATGAGGTTATTGAAAAGATAAAACGCGGTGAAAAATCAAGAGATTCTGATTACTTTATTTTACTGCATACTGATCAAAAGAAAATAGATGAAGCAGTTGAATTAGATAACATAAAAGAACGTTATGAAAAAGGAAAAATTGAACACAAAGATATTGACTTTTTAATTAACACGCTTGGAAATGTTGGTGAATTTGATCTAGCTTTGCGCAAAGCATTCTATAGAAGAGCAGATGAAATTAATTTGAATTATGCGTTAACGCATAAAGATGAATTTGCCAAAGAAGAAATTCAAGAAAGAATAAAAAAAGTTGAAGAACATGCTTCAATGAAAGAAATTATTGAAGAATTATAATTCAAAGGAGGAAATTAAATGCAATACGTATATAACACGCAAGGAACGTGTTCTAGACAAATCATTATCGATGTTGATGATAATGGAATTATTGAAAACGTAACATTTATTGGCGGGTGCAACGGCAACACCAAAGGAATTGCTAGTCTTGTTAAGGGTATGAAAATTTATGAAGTTATAACAAAACTTCAAGGAATACAATGCGGTTTTAGACCAACCAGTTGCCCAGATCAACTTGCCACCGCATTAAAACAAATTAAGGAAAAGGGAAGTTCGTCAATTTAAACTTAAATTTAAAAGTAAAACGATTTTATAAGGAGAAAATTATGGAAAAAGAAGAATTAGAAGAATTAAACAAAAAGCAAGAAATGTATCGTCACAGTATGAGTCATATCCTTGCAAAAGCAGTTAAGGAATTATATCCTAATGTTAAATTGGCAATAGGCCCTGCTATTGACAATGGTTTTTATTACGATTTTGATAATGTTACTATCACACCAGATGACTTTGGTAAGATTGAAGACAAAATGCGTGAAATTATCAATAAAAACGAAGATTTTGTGCGTTTAGAAGTAAGCAAACAAGAAGCACTTGAAATGTTCAAAGATGAGCCATATAAAACTGAACTCATCAACGAACTTCCTGAGGGTGAAACGATAAATGTTTATAAAACTGGTGAAGATTTTATGGATCTTTGCCGTGGTCCACATGTTGAAAACACTAAATTTTTGCGTGGTTTTGCCTTCAAAATCAACAGAGCAAGTGGTGCTTACTGGCGTGGAAGTGAAAAGAACAAAATGTTAACAAGAGTTTATGTTTACGGTTTCTTAGATAAAAATGACCTTAAAACTTATGTTCAACAAATGGAAGAAGCCCTAAACCGTGACCATAACAAATTAGGTAGAGAATTAGGTCTATTTACAACAGTTGACTACATTGGTCAAGGTTTGCCAATACTTTTACCTAAAGGTGCAAGAATTGTTCAATTGTTGCAACGTTTTGTTGAAGATGAAGAACAAAAGCGTGGTTGGTTACTCACTAAAACTCCATTTATGGCAAAGAGTGATTTATATAAAATTTCTGGTCACTGGGATCATTATAAAGACGGAATGTTTGTTTTAGGCGATGAAGAAAAAGATAAAGAAGTGTTTGCATTGCGCCCTATGACTTGTCCGTTCCAATATCAAGCATATTTAAATGAGGCAAGATCTTATAAAGATTTACCACTTCGTTATAATGAAACTTCAACTCTCTTTAGAAATGAAGAGAGTGGTGAGATGCATGGGCTTATTAGGGTTAGACAATTCACAATTTCTGAAGGACACTTAATGTGCACACCAGATCAACTTGAAGAAGAATTTAAAAATTGTTTGGAGTTGGCTATTTATATGCTCAAAACACTTGGACTTTATGAAGACGCATCATATCGTTTTTCTCAATGGGATCCAAATAATCGTGCTAAATATATTGGAACTGATGAACAATGGAATGAAGCACAAAGCATTATGAAAAACATCCTTGATAAACTTGAAATTCCTTATGAAATAGGTATTGGTGAAGCGGCTTTCTATGGTCCAAAACTAGACATTCAAATTCGTAATGTTTGGGGTAAGGAAGATACTCTTATCACAATTCAAATTGACCAATTACTAGCAGAAAAATTTGGTATGGAATACACTGA
>JAZONT010000078.1:0-6451 GCA_045654665.1 Candidatus Onthoplasma sp. | reverse complement strand
AATAATCTTTCCAATTTATACTATATTTATTGTTTTAACTGGTTCAAAATTGGCGTCTGTTTTATTTTCTATTATATTTTTATATTTGATATTCGCTTTAATATTTTCAAAACAAGACAAAAAACATAATATTATTGATATAATTTATTTTGTGATAATGTTTGGTGTTGTGTGTTTAATTTTTAAAGATTTTATTGCAATGATGTTTAGCAGATTTAATATTGATTTGTCAGATTATTATCTTAGCGATAAACTAGCTAATCCAAAACGAACACTACCATTTATTTCGAATTTCCTAAATTCAAAATTGGGTAAAAAATTATCCAGCATAACAACATATCGATCAGATGTGTGGATATTATATTTTAATGATTTATTGCTTTCTCCATTCAATTTATTGTTTGGGAAAGGAGAAGGTGCCGCAAAATTGATAATTAGAAACTCAGTGGGTTCTGTTATTGGAGATCCACACAATTCAATGGTTGATTTATTGTTTTATTTAGGTTTGGCATTTTTATCTTTTTTAATAATATTATTAATATTTTTTGTAAAACACAGAAAGAAAGAAGGTGCAAAATTTAATAAATCTTCAATCATTGTTATGTTGAGTTGTTTCTTTGCTAGTTGTACAATTAGTATTTTTTGGTCATATATGTTTATATTTTTAGTATTAAATTCTATGTTGTCTATGTTTGATGTAAAATCTGAAAAGGGAGATATTAATGAAAGTTCTTCAAGTAAATAGCGTTTGCGGTGTGGGAAGCACAGGAAAAATCTGTGTTGATATTGCAAAAATTTTAAAAGAACAAGGTCACGATTGCGTTATTGCTTATGGAAGAGGCCAGGCAAAAGGTTGGGATAAAACCTATAAAATTACTTCTTCACTTGGCAACAAAATCCACTATTTAAAAAGCAGAATATTTGATAAGCACGGGCTTGGAAGTTCGTGGGAAACAAAAAGATTTATCAAGTTTATTAAAGAATATAACCCTGATGTTATTCATCTTCACAATATTCACGGATATTATTTAAACTATAAAATTTTGTTTAAATTTTTGCAAACTTATCAAGGTAAAGTTGTGTGGACAATGCATGATATGTGGACAATGACAGGTCATTGCGCTTACACCTATGAATGCGAAAAATGGCATAATGGGTGTCATAATTGTTCTAAATTAAAAGAATATCCTAATGCAATTTTAGATAATTCTATTAAAAATTACAAGTTGAAAAAAAAATTATTCACAAGTATAAAAAACTTAACAATTGTAACTGTTTCACATTGGCTTAGAGATGAATTTAAAAAATCATTTTTCAAGAATTGTAACATTGAGGTTGTTCATAATGGCATTGATTTAAATCTTTTTAAACCATATGAAAGTGACTTTAGAGAAAAAAATAATCTTGTTGGAAAAAAAGTGTTGCTTGCGGTTGCGGATAGATGGACGGAACGAAAAGGTTTTAGCGATTTTTTAAAGTTGGCTGAAATGCTAGATGAAAACACAAAACTTGTTATGGTCGGTTTAACCGAAGAACAAAAAAATAGTTTACCAAAATCTATTATTGGGATAACTAGAACAGAAAATCAAAAACAACTAGCAGAACTTTATTCAACTGTCGATTTGTTTGTTAATTTAACTTATTCAGACACATTTGGAATGGTTAATGTTGAGAGTTTAGCTTGTGGAACACCGGCGTTAACATATAAAACAGGCGGAAGTCCTGAAACAATTTCTGAAGAAGTTGGATATGTTGTTGAGCAGGGTAATGTTGATGAGGTTTATGAAATTATAAAAACATTTAATAAAACGCAAAATATTAAAAATTTATGTATTCAACATGCAACTAAATTTGATAAAAAATTAAAATTTGAAGAGTATATTAAATTGTATTTAAAAAGTTAAAATGATTAGAGGTCTAAGTGAAAAAAACTAAAATATTGATTATAAATAAAAACATGATTGCGGGAGGAATAGAATCCTCTCTTTTGGCTTTTATAAATCATTTAAAAGATAGTGCTGAAATTGATTTAATGTTATTTAATAAAGTTGGAGCATTATTGGATAGAGTTCCAAAAGATATTAATATTATAACTGGTGGTAAAATTTTGCGAAGTTTAAGCGCAGACTATCAAAACAATAGCAATCAAATCGGATCTGGAAAAATTGGTTTAAAGAGAAAACTTATCAATATTGCTAAAAAACTTGGTGCAAAAAAAGTGATGAGTTGGTTTGCTTTTTGCGGACAAAAAATTGAAAAAGATTATGATGTTGTTATAGCAATGAATGGTATGGACGAGTTATGTTCAAAGTTTGCGTTAAAATGTTGTAAGGCAGATAAAAAATTTAATTTTATTCATTGTGATATAAGAAATTATAATTTGTCTAAAAAGCGACTTAAAGAATTGTCTAACTTTAATAAGGTGATAATGGTTTCTAAGAGTTGTTATGAAGTTTTCAATGAAAAATATCCACAATTAAGTGAAAAAACCGATTGGTTATATAATTTTACTAACACTGAAGAAATTATTAAAATGTCTAATGAATTTAAAGTTTCATACGATGATAGTTTATTAAATATTGTTTCAGTTTCAAGATTATCGCCAGAAAAAGCGCATTTAAGATCTTTGGAAGTGTTTAAAAAATTACATAATAACGGCTATAAATTTAAGTGGCATGTTCTTGGAGATGGTGATTCGTTATATGAAATAAAGCAATTTATTGATAAAAACAACATGAAAGATTATGTTGAACTATATGGCAACAAACAAAATCCTCAACCATATATTAAGTCTGCAGATTTGTTCTATCTAGGTTCTTATCACGAATCTGCTGGTTTAGTAATGATAGAATCTATGACATTAAATGTTCCTGTTTTAACAACAAAAACTTGTTCTGCTAAAGAGTTTGTTGGTGATTATGGTTTTATTTGTGAAAACGAAGAACTTGATATTTATGAACAATTTAAAGAGATATTTAATAGAAATCTTTTAAATTTAAAAAGAGAAAATTTAAAAGCTTATAAATATCCAAACGATGAGATAAAAACCAAATTCTTAAGTTGGATTTAAAGGAAAGAAAATGAAAAAAATTTTATTTATTGTTGATCAATATTATCCAGAGTCTTCAGCTAATACACATTGTTTAGATAATATAATTGATGTTTTTAAAAGAAAAGATTTGGAAATTAGTGTTTTGGCTCACAATATTAGGGCAGATATTAACTTTAAGTGTGTGGATAACATTAAAATTTTTAAATTTGACACATATGCAACAAAACTTTATAGTAAAGGGAAAAGCGTTAACTATTCTCAAGAATCAAAGTTAAAAAAGTTAATTAGAAAAATTAAATGGGGTTTAAGGTTTGCGTTTAAATTAAATAGGCCTAGAACAGAAAATGTTTATATTGACTACATGGACTATAAAAAAACAATAAAACTGTTAAGAGAGCATGAACAAAACTTTGATTATATTGTGAGCATTTCCGCACCTTTTGGATTGCAGGTTTTAGGCTCAAAAATACATAAAGCTTATAAAAATTCAAAATTTTTTCCAATTTTGTTAGATCCTTTTGTTTATAACTACACACTTCAACAAGACAATAAGATTGTTATCAAAAGAAAAAAAACAGTGGAAAACTGTTTTAAATTTGCTAGCAAAATTTTTATGCAAAAAGGTATTAGAGAAAATAATCAAAAACAAAACTATTATCCACAATATCATGAAAAAGTTGTGGATATATCCTTGCCAAACTTAGTTGATAGAACTAAAAACTCAATTCAAGCAAACAATGAAAAAATTGAAATGACTTATGCGGGATTGTTTTATAAAGATATTCGCAATCCAGAAAAGATGTTGGATATATTAAGCACATTTAACGAACAGTTTAAACTAGTTTTAATTGGTGAAGGCTGTGAAGAAATTGTGGAAAACAAAAAATCTTTATTCAATAGATGCGAAATTGATGTTCTTGGAAAGAAACAAAAAACAGAATGTGATCAACTTTTAAATAAAAGCAATATTTTAATTAATTTAAGCAACAGCATTGTAAATCAAGTGCCATCGAAAGTTTTTGAGTATATCGGATTAGGAAAACCTATTGTGAATTTTTATTTTTCTGAAGATGATCCTTCTTTGAATTATTTTAAAAAATATGCTTTGTGTTTTAACTTGAACTTAAATAATTACACTGAAAAAAATATTCAAGAACTTAAAATTTGGTGTTTGAAAAACCAAAACAAGCAATTAACATTTGAAGAAGCAACAACAAATCTTCATAATGAACGAGCAGATGTTGTTTGTGAAAAAATTTATAAGGAAATAATTAATGACTAATGAATTATCAAATAAAACTAAAAATTCAAGCAAGAGTGCAATATTTGCATTTTTAAACTTTTTTTTGAAAATTATTTATAAATTTATTTTAAGAACTATCTTTATTAAATATTTCTGTGTTGAATATTTAGGTGTTGATAGTTTATTCGTTAATGTTTTAAGTGTTTTGTCTTTGGCCGAGTTAGGATTTTCTAGTGTTATCACTTTTTCATTATATAAACCTGTTGCAGAGAACAATGTAAAGAAGGTTAAATCATATATTGATACATATAAGAAAATTTATAGAATAGTTGGGCTTGTTGTTTTAATAATTGGATTGTTAATTTGTCCCTTTTTAAAATATCTTTTAAATGATGTTGAACAAATTGATATTAATATTTATTTCGTTTATATCTTATTCTTAATTAACACAGTTGTTTCATATTTTATGAGCTATAGGCAAGTATTGTTTGTTGTTTATCAACAAAGAGACCTTGAATATAAATGTTTGTCTTTAACTAGCACATTAACAATTTTGTTTCAAGTTCTAGCAATTGCTATCTTCAAAAATTATTATGCTTATTTAATAGTAACAATAATTTCAGGCATTCTTTCTAATTTGTTGATGTTTTTGTTTAGTAAGAAAAAATATCCAGAAATTGACTCTAAAGATGTTGAACCTTTAACATTGGAAGAGAAAAAAGAATTAAAGCAAAATGTTAAGGGAATTTTATTTCATAAAATCAGTGCAGTTGTGCTTAATTCAACAGATAGCATTTTAATTTCGGCATTTATTGGCGCAATAATGTTAGGAAAATATTCAAACTATTTAATCATCACTTCTGCGTTAACTTCTATTTTTGTTCTTTTAGCAGATAGCTTAAGGGGCAGTGTGGGAAATTGCTTTGTAACAAAAAATGCGGATGAAAATTTTGAACTTTTTAAAACTTTAAGATTTTTATTCCATTGTGTTGCTGGAGTATGTTCGATATGTTTATTTGTTTTAATTAATCCTTTCATTGAAGTTTGGCTAGGTGAAGAATTTTTAATCAAGAATTTGTTAACAATTTTTATCATTTGCTTCAATTTCTATTTGTTTTCAACAAGAGTTATCACAGGATTATTTCGTGAAACTTATGGAAATTTCCACATCGATAAATGGAAAGGAATAATTGAGGCTGTTATCAATTTGGTTGTTTCATTAATACTTGTTAAATTTTTAGGTTTATTTGGTGTTTTATTAGGGACCGCTATAAGTTGCTTATTAACTTCAATTTGGGTAGATCCACTTATTGCTTATAAAAAAGTTTTTAAAAAACCATTAAGAGAACATCTAAAAACTATTTTATTGTTTGCTATATTAATGTTTGCAATTGGTTGGTTAACATATTTTGTTGTTGGATTTATTTCTTTAACGGGAATAGTTGGATTAATTGTCAAAACTTTAATTTGTTTTGTGATTAGTGTTGGAATATTATTAGTTTTATTCTTTAAAACAAAAGAATTTAAAATTTTACTAAATTATTTAAAAAACATTATAAAAATTGACGTTGAGCCATACCACCCACTTGGCGAAGGTAAATACGAAAAGCAAGGCAAAGCGCCAAACAAGTTTAAAATTGCTAGTGATGAAGAAGTTAAAAATTGGATAAACACAATCCAATTAAACACTAGCGTTAAAGTTGAGAAAGCATGAAAAAAGCTGAAACCACACTCGGTTTCAGCTTTTTATTTTACTTTTCTTTGTAGTATAATCGACAGTGGCAATAACCTTCAAAATCAGGGTCGGCAATCTGGTCTTTAAATTCCTTGCATATACACTTGTTTTCAGGTGTTTTTGCAATCCTGCAAGGGCAATAACCACCTTTTAATTTTAATCCTTCTTTAATTCTATCAACAATTTCTTTATCTTCGTTTAATCTAATTTTACTCATACATTATCCCCTATATCATTATTAACTTCTTTTTGAGTTTTTCTATCTTTTTTAAAGCGCATTTCAGCAATTATTATTGATGAAATTACAAGCATTTCATTAAACACGCCCGCAAGCGATACAACTACTGCGTTATACACTACCCAACACATACTTGTTGGCAAGTTTAACATTCTTATTTTGTGTGGATTGTTTATGCCGTAA
>JAZONT010000077.1:0-3041 GCA_045654665.1 Candidatus Onthoplasma sp. | reverse complement strand
TTGATTTTAAAGCAATGAAAAAGTTTTTGAAATTAATTGTTGGAACTCACGATTTTAATGGGTTTCAAGCAAGCGGAAGCGAAACCGAAACAACCGTTCGCACAATTCACTCCGCTAAGCTAAAGAAAAAAAATCAATATTTAAATTTACACATAACAGGAAATGGTTTTTTATATAAAATGGTTAGAAACATTGTTGGAACAATGCTTAAAGTTGGCGAAGGAAAACTTAATTTAAAAGACCTTAAAACCACTCTTTTCACCACTTTTAAGGCAACTAACACTGCCAAACCAGAATATCTATATATGATGAATGTCACATACTAAAAAGAACAGCTCAAAAGTGCTGTTCTTTTTCTCTGTCTTAATTTTTACCCTTCTTATTGTTCTTCATAATTAATCAATTGTTCAAATTCTTCTTGAATGGTATTTTACATTTTGTGGTAAATATTTTCATAATGAATATAGCAAAAATGGTTGGTGAAAATATTAAACAAGCAAGGAAACTTAAAGGACTAACCCAAAGAGAAGTTTCCAATCATTTTCACATGACTCAACAACAATATTCCCGTTTTGAAAATGGAGTTTTTGAACTTAATTACCCACAAATCATTGAAATTTGCAAACTTTTAGATATTTCCCCCAATGAGATTTTTGGATTTGAAATTTAACTTTACACTCGGATCAGTTTGTTTTTATTAAAAACTTTGTTAAAAGTATTGACAATTTGCTTATTTTCCTATATAATTAATTCGTATTGCTCGTTAGAGCGGTTTTTTCTGCCACACGGAAAGGACTAATCTAACATATAACCCTGAACGCGAAATAAGGGTTTAATATTAAATTAAAAGGGAGAAAAAGAAAAGTGAAAACTTTAATGCTTAATAAAGCTACAGTTGAAAAGAAATGGTACATTATCGATGCTGAAGGTAAAGCTTTAGGTAGAGTTGCAGCAGAAGCAGCCACTCTTCTTCGTGGTAAACACAAAGCTACTTTCACTCCAAATGTTGACTGTGGTGATTATGTTATTATTTTAAATAGTGATAAACTTGTTTTAACAGGTAAAAAAGAAGAACAAAAATACTTCAAACGTTATTCTGGATTTACTAATGGCTTGAAATTAATCCAATATAAGAAAATGATGGCTGAACATAGCGATGTTGCTCTTATGAGAGCAATCAAAGGTATGCTTCCAAAGAACACTTTGGGAAAAGCTATCGCAACTCACTGCCACATCTATAAAGGTGCTGAACACAATAATCAAGCTCAAAAACCAGAAGTTTGGAACGGAGGTAAAATCTAATGGAAGAAATCGTTGAAAAGAAAGTTAGAAAAACAACTAAGAAAACAACTGCTAAAGCTCAAGAATTCTTAGGAACAGGAAGAAGAAAATGCTCAGTTGCACGTGTTCGCGTTACAACTGGTAGCGGTAAAATCGAAATCAACGGAAAAACAATTGACGAATATTTCGATTTGGAAACTCTTAAAACTATCGTTAAACAACCATTAGTTTTAACTGAAACTTTAAACAACGTTGATGTTGTTGTTAACATCTATGGCGGTGGAAAAACTGGTCAAGCAGGTGCAATTCGTCACGGAATCACTCGCGCATTAATCGAATTCAGACCTGAACTTAGAGCAGAACTTAAGAAAGCTGGTTTTGTAACTCGTGATGCTAGAAAGAAAGAACGTAAAAAATATGGTCTTAAGAAAGCTCGTCGTGCTCCACAATTCAGCAAACGTTAATATGAATTTAAAAATAGAGTGGTTATCACTCTATTTTTTATATTAAACGCTCTAGACACATTACAAAGGACACACTTCGAGCAAACAAAAAGAGACGTTGACTCTTGTTTCAAGAAAAAAAGAGACGTTGACTATTTCTTCTTTTTTGCAATAAAAAAGAGACGTTGTAAACGTTCGAAACTGCACATTATCTAAGTTTTCAAATTAAATCAACTTTATTTCGTTAATTATAAACATTCAAAATTTTGAACATCAAATTTAAAAACAAAATAGCACAATTTTTATAGAACATAAAACTGTCTCTTTCAATTTTGTAAGGATTAACCTTACAATTGTATTATGTGAAGAATTTTTTGATTTATTCAAAAAAGCAGAAAATTTTCTGCTTTTTTATTGTTTTAATTCCTTTTTAATTTTATTTACAATAGTTTTAACATCTAAACCGAAATGAGATTTTAAACTTTCACTAGCACCGGAAACCCCATAACATGACAAATTGAAAATTTTCTTTTCATCAGCGTATTTTAAATACTTAACACATGTGCTTGCTTCAATAACAAACAAAGGTTTATTTAAAAACTTATTTTTCATCTTAGCCGGTTGATTTTCAAACACTTCCAAACTAAGCACACTGATTACATTCGCAATAATATTATCCTTGTTCAATTCCTCTTTAACCAACATTGCAATATTAACATCTGCACCACTGCTCATTATGTTGATATCTGCTTTGTCGTTTGTTAAGTAATAAGCACCCACAGCCATATCTTCTTTTGAGTTAATTGGACTTGTTTCGGTTTTTGCAACACATAAACACATTGGTTTTTGGTTTTTAAAGAACCATTCATAACTAGCATAGCACTCAGCCATATCATAAGGTCTGAATGTTGTAACATTAGGAATTAATCTCAATTGATCAAGCTGTTCGATTGGAACATGAGTTTCACCATCACCAATTTCATATCCGGCGGAATGACTAAATGTGAATATAACAGGAAGATTCATAATTCCAGCCATACGAATCGCAGGCAACATATAGTTACTAAACACCAAGAATGTTGAACAAATTGGAACTAGGCCACCATGCAAAGCAATTCCGTTTGCTATTGCCCCCATTGCATGTTCTCGAATTCCAATCGCAATATTTTTACCCAATCTATTTTCAGCCGAATAATTTCCACCATCATTAATTAAAACTTTAGTGCTTGAGCTTAAATCTGCAGAGAAAGTTACAATATTTTCGTTTGTTTTTGAAATTTGATTTAAAACTTCATTATTAACTTTTCTTAATTCATT